>JAZJXN010000117.1:0-4677 GCA_040390885.1 Pseudomonadota bacterium
ATGATCGTCCGCTCGCCCGCCTGCTCGAGCCGCAGCGCCTCGTTCGGGTGGATCCACTCGGCATCGACGGTCTCGTAGCCGTCGCAGACGGCCAGCTGCTTGTCGGTGGCCTTGACCACATAGAACCAGGTGTCGAACCGCTTGGGCATCATGTCCGGCGTGATCCAGCGCGCGAACACCGTCAGAGCCCCCAGATCGAGGGTCACACCCAGCTCGCGGACCAGCTCGATGAACGCCTTCTCGTCCTTGGCCACAGCCTCGCGGGCGGCCCCGGCGCGGTCGTCGCCGCAGAACGGGTTCCCGTCGGCGTCGTTGGCGATGATGATCGCCGCTTCCTCGTAGGCCTCGCGGATGGCGGCGATGCGCAACGGACGTTCGTCGGCCGGCGTCTCGTGCCAGCCGGTGACGTGGTCGGCCCAGGCCGGATCGTGGTCGCCCTGGTGGGTCTTGCCGCCCGGGAACACCAGGGCGCCGGAGGCGAAGTCGATCTGGTGGTGGCGCTTGACCATGAGCACCTCGAACCCGGGATCGTCCCGGACGAGGAGGATGGTGGCGGCGGGGCGGATCGGAACGGCGTCGGAGGTCATGCCGGAAGGATCGGCGTCAAACGAGCGTTCGGCAAGCCTCACGCAACGTAAGCGGCGCTCCGCGTGTCGCGGGCGATACGGTCCATGCGGTCGAGCAGGTAGTCGACATCCTCTCGGGCCGCCGCCTGGGGCTGGGTCAGGAACCGTTGCAGCATCCGCTCCTGGAAGCGTTCGCGATCGCGCAGGCCGCCATCGAATTCCATCGTGTGCCAGGTGTCGACCCCGACCCTGAACGCGGCGAACAGCCGCGCCGGCAGACCGGCCCTATCGTAGATAGCGCGCAGGCCCAGCGGCCCGGCGTCGTGAATCATCAGCCAGGTACGGTGATGCGGCAGACCGGCCATCTCGGCCACGCCGCATTCAAAGAAGCTCATGTGGCCGTGCGCCAAGGCCCTGAGCAGCAGCGACGGAGACAGCCGCTGCGCCTTGTTCAGGTGTGCGGCGAAGGCCTTGGGATCGGCGGCCCGGCCGGCCTGGTCGACCAGGTCGATGGTCGCCCGTTCCTTGGTCCCGATCGCGATCTGCAGCGCCGTCTCAGGCGACAGCGCGTGGTTGTTGAGCAGATGGTCGCGCAGCCTGTCGCTGACCATGTCGATCAGCCGCTCGGTCACCGACAGCGGCAGGGCGGCGCGATAGGCGACGGCGGCCAGGACCTGTTCGGACTTCTCGAAGCGGGTAATGGCCTGCTGCAGCAGGCGCTCGGAGACAGCGGCGTTGTCGTTGGCGAAGACCGTCTCGACGGCCTGCTCACCGCCGTGCTCGACGATGGCGGAGACCACCTTCTCGGACACCTGCGGACGTTTGGCGATCGCCACCTGGCGGACCGGCCCGCCGACCCGCACGATCTCGGCCAGGTCGTCGTCGGTGAACACCGGCGAGAAGCTCAGCACCGGCAGGGCGATCGACTCGACGTCGCGGGCCAGCTTCATGGCCACATCGTGCGGCAGGATGTCGGAGTTCTTGAGCGTCACGGCGAGCGCCCGGCGAACCAGCTCGGCGGCGTCGGCGGCCATCACCCTGAGGATGTCCTGGGCCTGGGCCCGCTCGGCGTCGGACAGGGCGTCGCGATCGATCACCCGGCACAGCTTGTGCGCCGCCACGGCCCGCTCGTCCGCGGTCGCGCCGCGCACCAGCGCCCGGATGTCGATGTCGGTCAAAGCCGCCCGCGTCGTGCTCATCGTGGTTGGCCCCCCCAGAAATAGCGACGTTCGACCTGATCATGAGTTGTTAAACTTAACGAAGACTGAGCAGACGTTAACGACGTCGCGTAACACCGTGCAAACCCTGGGTCGCTACCCTGCCGCCATGTCCCAGGGGGTATCTCGTCCAGTGTCAGCGTCAGCCGACCCCGCCGCCCCTGTCGTGCGCGACCAGGCCGTAGAACTTCTGTCGCTCGACGCGCAGCGGCGGTTGCTGCCCTACGCCCTCGCCCTGTTCGCGGTCAGCCTGCCGATCTACGTCTGGGCCGGGTCGTTCGCCGACAACAGCGCCTGGATGACCGCGACCTTCGCCATCTTCGCGATCAACTGGGGCGCCTTCTATTTCGTTGTCGACTGGCTGAAGACCGACGCTGCCCGCGATACCGGCCGTCGGCTGCGCGTGCAGATCATGGGCGGGCTGCTGTGGTCGCTGGCCTGCGCCCAGATCGCGGCGTTCGCGGAAGGCGCCGGCCCCGCCCGTGAAGCCTTGCAGATGATCGCCATCGCCGGGGCCGCCGCCTGCTTCTTCTTCAGCGCCCCGTCGCTGCCGGCCCTGCTGATCGTCGGCCCCGTCGCCGCCACAGGTCCGTTGATCGGCCTGTTCCTGCATCCCGACAGCCAGGACCAGGGCGGCGTCGCCTGGGCCGCCATGGCCCTGACCATGGCCCTGTGCCTGATCCTCAATCGCCTTCTGCGCAGCCAGTTCGCGCTGGCGACGGAGCGCGAGGCCCTGTTCGCGGAGCGGGCGGTGTCGCTGGAAGCGGCGCAGCGGATGGCCAAGTCGAAGTCCGACATCGTCGCCACGCTGAGCCATGAGATCCGCAACGGCCTGACCGGCGTGACCCACGTGCTCGCCGCCGCCGTCGGCCAGGGCGGCCGCGCCGCACCCTCGCGCGAACAGCTCGCGGCCGCGCTCGACGCCGCCAACGACCTCGTCTCCGTCCTCAACGCCACGCTCGACTCCGAAACAGCTCACGCGGGCCGCCTGACCCTCGAGAGCGAGCCATTCGATCCCGTCCGGCTGACCCGCGACCTGGTGCTGCTGAACCGTCCGCATGCCGCGGCCAAGGGCGTCGAACTGGCCCTGCATGTGGAGCCGGACCTCGACATGACCCCGGTCGGAGCCGTCGTCGCCGACGCCACCCGCGCCCGGCAGGTGCTCGCCAACCTGATCGGCAACGCGGTGAAGTACACCGTGCGCGGCCGTATCGAGGCGCGGATCGAGCGCCGTGGCGACGACCGTATCGCCATCGCCATCGCCGACACCGGTCCCGGCCTGTCGGCCGAGGAGATCGAGCAGGCGTTCGAGGCCTTCCGCCGTGTCGAGCGCACCGGCGCCGGGATCCCGGGCGCGGGCCTTGGCCTGTCGCTCGCCCGCCAGCTGGCGGAGCTCATGGGCGGCACCCTGACCGGCCAGAGCGCGGTCGGCGTCGGCGGCTGCTTCATTCTCGAACTGCCCTGGGACGCCGAGGCGATGTCGACGTCCGACGACCGGCCCGAGATCGCCCTTCCCGTCGCCACCGCCGCCCCGGCCGCCCGCCCGCTGCGCGTGCTGATCGCCGAGGACGACGCCCTCAACGCCGCCATGCTGCGTGCGATCCTCGAGCAGCTCGGCCACAAGGTCGTGCACGCCCACAACGGCCAGCGAGCCCTGGACCTGGCCAAGCTGGCGGACTTCGACCTGCTGATGCTCGACGGGCGCATGCCGGTGATGGACGGTCCGCGCACCGCGGCCGCCGTCCGCCGGCTGGACGCCCCGGTCTCGGCCGCCCCGATCATCGCCGTCATCGGCGGCGACGCCGACGAGGCGCGTGAGTGCCTCGACGCCGGCTGCGACACCGTCCTGCGCAAGCCGGTGACCGTCGCCGGCGTGGCGCGCGCGGTCGCCGACGCCGCCGCCCGCGTGAAATCGGACACCCCCGTGGCCCGTTCCGCCGCGTAAGGCCCTTCCGCCGCCGTCGGCCGGCCGCCATGATGCCGGCAACGAGAAACGCGGGAAGGAAACGGGCGTGCTTCAAGGCCTGAAAGTCGTCGAACTGGCCACCTACATCGCCGCCCCCGGGGCTGGCGGGATCATGGCCGACTGGGGAGCCGAGGTGGTCAAGATCGAGCCGCCGCGCGGCGACCCGATGCGGATGTTCTTCGATCGTCAGACGCAGGACGAATACGGCAACCCGGTCTTCGACCTCGACAACCGCGGCAAGCGCGGCGTGGTCTTCGACACCGGCACGGAGGACGGCCGCGAGGCGGCGCTGAAGCTGATCCGCGGCGCCGACGTGTTCCTGACCAACGTCCGACCCGGCGCCCTGAAGCGGGCCGGGCTCGACTGGGAGACGCTGCGCGAGGAGAACCCGCGCCTGGTCTATTGCAGCCTCACCGGCTACGGCCTGCAGGGTCCCGACGCGGATCGCGCGGGCATGGATGTCGCCGCCTTCTGGTCGCGCGCCGGGGTCGGCGCCATCACCGCGCCCAAGGGCGTGGATCCGTTCCCGATCCGGACGGCCATGGGCGACCACATCACCTCGCTGGCGACGGTCTCGGCGATCCTGGCGGCGGTGTTCGAGCGCAACACCACTGGCAAGGGCCGGCTGGTGGAGACCTCGCTGCTGCGCACCGGCGTCTATTCGATCGGCACCGACATGGCGATCCAGCTGCGCTTCGGGAAGCTGGCCTCGACCCGTCCCCGCGATCAGGCGGTTCAGCCGCTGGCCAACTTCTTCAAGACCTCCGACGGTCGCTGGATCTGCCTGCTGGTCCGCACCGGCGACACCGACTGGCCGCAGATCGCCGCCGCCGTCGGCCATCCGGAGCTGGTCCAGGATCCCCGCTTCGCCGGCGGGCGCGACCGCCGCAAGAACAGCGTCGAGCTGGTCGGGATCATGGACGCGGCG
>JAZJXN010000118.1:0-2035 GCA_040390885.1 Pseudomonadota bacterium
CCGACCGGCTCGCCCGTTTCGAGATACGTCTCCACCACCCGGCGGAAGATGTCCCGCGCGCGCTCGTCCAGATCGGTGAGGGTCGGGGTCCGCAGGGGGCCGCCGGTCAGGATGGATGTCATGCTTGATACTGCCGGATCGGTGGACGACCCTTGTCCGCATAGGATAAGCGGCGCCTGACCGCGCGCAAGTCGCGCTCTTCTTTCCCCCTCTTTCCCTTTCCTACGAGACATTCTCCATGCGGCCGTCAGAACGCGCTCCCGACCAGCTTCGCACCGTCACCCTCGAGACCGGCGTCAACCGCTACGCCGAGGGCAGCTGCCTGGTGACCTTCGGCCACACCAAGGTGCTGGTCACCGCCAGCGTCGACGAGGGCGTCCCAGGCTGGATGCGCGGCAAGGGCGCCGGCTGGGTCACCGCCGAGTACGGCATGCTGCCGCGCGCCACCCACACCCGCGGTCGCCGCGAGGCCGCCCAGGGCAAACAGTCCGGGCGAACGCAGGAAATCCAGCGCCTGATCGGCCGCTCGATGCGGGCCGTGGTCGACATGAAGGCGCTCGGCGAGCGCCAGATCCAGATCGACTGCGACGTCATCCAGGCCGACGGCGGCACCCGCACGGCGGCGATCACCGGCGCCTGGGTCGCGCTGCGGCTGGCGACGAAATACCTGCTCGACGAAGGCGTCATCAAGACCGACCCGATCCGCGACCAGGTGGCGGCGGTGTCCTGCGGCGTGTTCGACAACCTGCCGGTGCTCGACCTCGACTACGAGGAAGACTCCAACGCCGAGGCCGACTCCAACTTCGTGCTCACCGGCAACGGCGACATCGTCGAGATCCAGGCCACCGGCGAGAAGCGCGGCTTCACCCGCGCCGAGTTCGAGACCCTCTACGGCCTGGCCGAGAAGGGCATCGCCGAGCTGTTCCTGCTGCAGAAGGCGGCGGTGGAAGCTTAGGCCGGGGTCGCACCGACGAGATCCTCCCCTCTGGGGGAGGTGGCCCTGCGGAGCCGAAGGCGAAGCAGGGACGGAGGGGGTGAGGTCGGTGAGGCGCTGCGCGCGGAACAGACCCCCTCAGTCACCGCGTCGCGGCGACAGCTCTCCCAGAGGGGAGCATCTAGTTCCGGCTGTCCGACTCAAGCCCCGCCGTAGGCCGCTTCGCTCTCGTCCTCGTCGTCCTCGATGCCGAGTCCGCCGCCGGGCTCGAAGGTGACGATGTCGCCGGGCTGGCACTGCAGCTCGCGGCAGAGGGCGTCCAGCGTCGAGAAGCGGATCGCCCGCGCCTTGCCGGTCTTCAGGATCGACAGGTTGGCGATGGTGACGCCGACGCGGTCGGCCAGCTCGGTCAGCGACATCCGCCGCTCGAGCAGGATTTTGTCCAGGGTGACTTTGATGGCCATGCCAGTGCGCTCCCGGACCTAGATGGTCAGCTCGGCTTCGCGACGAAGGCGGGCGCCTTCGCGGAAGACCTCGGCGAGCACGAACACGACGAGCACGGCGAACCAGGTGGTGAAGTTGACGCCGTCCAGGGACTTGTCGGCGTCCGGCGCGATCGCGGTCATCACCGCCTGGAAGGCGTAGCGGCCGATCTCCATCCCCGCGAGCACGAAGCCCACGAAGCGCAGCCGGCGGATGTTGTCGGGATGGAAGGGGTCGCCCGCCGTCAGGGTGACGAAGACCCGGCGCAGGTAGCCGACGATCGCCAGCAGCGCGCCGACATAGAGCAGGGCGTAGACCAGCACCGCGACCAGCAGCGGTCCCTTGGCGGTGATCTCGCCGGCGTCGCCGCTGATGTTGATGCCCTTGATCAGCTCCGGATTGAAGCTCAGCAGCAGGGCGCCGAGGGTGACCAGCGCAAGGCCGCCCAGGCCCACGATCAGGGCGTAGTAGACCACGTCGAGAATGATCTTCAGAAAGCTCGAAACCGAGCCAGGCCCCATGGCGCGCATGGTGCTGTCTCCCCCGTTACCATTGTCCGTCTCCCGGTCGCCCAAGGCGGGCAGGCGGGAGGCGACCGGGGACGGAGGCGCTTGCCGT
>JAZJXN010000118.1:2045-8435 GCA_040390885.1 Pseudomonadota bacterium
TCCGTCCCCGGTGTTGTCTTCCGTCGCCGGCCGGTGGCTGGCTTCGCCGGAGGGAGACCCGCGGGTGTCCTTCGGGAGAAGCCAGCCGTCAGGCGGGCGGGGAGAATGCCCTGACCGGGGCTCTCATGAAAGAGAGCCCGATCAGATCGAGGTGGTCACGAACAGCACCGCCGAGATCGGCAGAGCGGCCAGGAGCGCGGCGTAAACCACGGTCATCGCGAGACGGTCGACCACGCTGGTCATTTGTTGAGCGGACATGTTGTTCTCCATGTTGCAGTGCAAAACGAAAGCGGACCTTTCCGCCTCCGAAGGGCTGCCCTTCCGGGCCGTCCTTGAGATCTATGTAGCCAATCATCGTTCTTCGATCAAAGAGATTATCGATAAACGATATTAAACTTGCGTAACATCATTACGCGGCCGTAATGCACTGCAGCATGAAACCGCCGCCGCCTTGCGCCCGCCGCGATGCCGCGCGAGGAAGGGCGCGAAAGGATCCCGCCATGCCCCTGCTGCTCGCCCCCGGAACCACGCTGGTCGCCGCCACCCACAATCCCGGCAAGGCGAAGGAGCTGGTCGCCCTGCTCGACGGCCGCTTCGAGATCCTCTCGGCCGGCGAGCTGAACATTCCCGAGCCGGACGAGACCGAGAGCACCTTCGTCGGCAACGCGCTGCTGAAGGCGCGCCACGCCGCCGAGCTGTCCGGCAGGATCGCCATCGCCGACGACTCGGGCCTGTCGGTGACCGCGCTGGACGGCGCCCCGGGCATCTTCTCGGCGCGCTGGGCGGGGCCCTCGAAGGACTTCGCCGAGGCCATGGCCAAGGTCGAGGAACGGATCGTCGAGACCGGGTCCGAAGACCGCTCCGCCTGGTTCACCAGCGCCCTCGCCGTGGCCTGGCCGGACGGCCCGTCGGTGGTGGTCGAGGGCGTGGTCCGCGGGTCGCTGGTGTTCCCGGGCCGCGGAACGCGCGGCTTCGGCTACGACCCGATCTTCGTGCCCGAGGGCGGCGAGCTGACCTTCGGCGAGATGGACCCGGCCGCCAAGGACGCCATCAGTCACCGCGCCCGCGCGTTCGAGAAGCTCAAGGCCGCCCTGTTTTGACCGGGACAGACCCACTCGGGGTCTACATCCACTGGCCCTACTGCGCGCGCATCTGCCCCTATTGCGACTTCAACGTCGTCCGCGACCGGGGCCAGGCCGAGCAGCGCGATCTCGCCGCCGCCATCGTCGCCGACCTCGAGGCGCAGCGGGCGCTGACCGGCCCGCGGCGGTTGGCGTCGGTGTTCCTGGGCGGCGGCACGCCCTCGCTGATGGACCCCGACTGGGCCGGCGAGATCGTCGAGACCGCGAAACGGCTGTGGACGCCGGAGCCGGATCTCGAGGTCAGCCTCGAGGCCAATCCCACCGATGCAGAGTCGGGCCGGTTCGCCGGCTTCCGCGACGCGGGGGTCGACCGCCTGTCGTTGGGCCTGCAGTCGTTCGACGACGCGGCGCTCAAATTCCTCGGCCGCAACCACGACGCCGGACAGGCGCGGCGGGCGGCGGATGCGGCGGCCGCGACTTTCCCGCGCCTGTCGGTGGACATGATCTACGCCCTGCCGGATCAGACCGTGCAGGCCTGGCGCGATCAGCTGCGCGCCGTCATCGACCTCGGCGCCGAGCATGTCTCGCCCTACCAGCTGACCATCGAGGCCGGCACCGCCTTCGACCGCGCGGTGCGGCGCGGGACCTTCACCCCGCCGGACGACGAGACCGGTTCGGCCCTCTACGACACCACCCAGTCGGTGCTCGAGGCGGCGGGGTTCGAGGCCTACGAGGTGTCCAACCATGCCAGGGGGCAGGCCGCCCGGTCCCGGCACAACCTCGTCTACTGGCGCGGCCAGGACTACGTCGGGGCCGGACCGGGTGCGCACGGCCGGCTGACGCTGGACGGCGCGCGCACGGCGACGACGGCCGCGACGAGGATCGGCGACTACATCGGCCGCGTCGCGCAAAGCGGCCACGGCTTCGAGGCCGAGCCGCTCACGCCGGTCGAGGCGGCCGAGGAGCGCATCCTGATGGGGCTACGCACCTACGAGGGCGTGGCCTGGAGGGAGCTGGCGGCGCTGGGGCTGGGGCCCGCAAGCGGGGTGGTGCGCGGGCTGGTCGGGCAGGGGCTGCTGGCGGAAGACGCCGAGCGGCTGCGGGCGACCCCGGCGGGCCGTCTTGTGCTCGACGCGGTGACGCGGGATCTGATCGTTCGCTGACCGTCAGGCCGGTTTGGCGTCCATCAGATAGCGATCTCGCATCCTGAACGTCTCACCCCCCTGCAGGACAGCCGGAGCGACGCCAGACGCCGGTTGCAGAACCACCTCGAACAGCCCGGCTCCCTCGCCATGGTCGATGAAGTACAGCGCGTAGGCGCCCGAAGGCGCCGCCACGATCTCGCCGGCCATGACGGTGCCGACTTCGATCTGGCCGGACGTCGGCACATCGAAGGGCACTCGGATGGCTTGTACTCCCTCTGGAATTCGAGGCTCCACATCGGAGATGGTCACCGAAAGCCTGGCCTCCACGCCGTCTGCAACAGCAAACGAAACGCTGCCGGAACGCCAAGAGAACCCTTGGGCCACGTGGTCCTGGGTCCAGTCGTTGTACGGCGCTTCCAACGCCGGATCGAAGATACAAACCTGTCCGTAGGCAACGGAAAGATCGACGGTCGGCATAGGCCTACGCCATCGTCGGAATCACGAAGCTCGAGTCGCCGACTTCGCCCTCGGGCCAGCGGGCGGTGATGGTCTTGACCTTGGTCCAGAACTTCACGCCTTCCATGCCGTGCTGGTTGGTGTCGCCGAAGGCCGAGCGCTTCCAGCCGCCGAAGGTGTGGTAGGCGACCGGCACCGGGATCGGCACGTTGATGCCGACCATGCCGACCTGGACCCGGGCCGCGAATTCGCGGGCGGCGCGGCCGTTGCGGGTGAAGATGGCGACCCCGTTGCCGTACTGGTGCTTGCTCGGCAGTTCGACGGCTTCCTCGAAGGTCTCGGCGCGGACCATCTGCAGCACCGGGCCGAAGATTTCCTCGTGGTAGGTCTTCATCCCCGGCTTCACGCCGTCGAAGAAGCTCGGGCCGATGAAGAAGCCCTTCTCGTAGCCCTGCAGACTGAAGTCGCGGCCGTCGACGACCAGCTCGGCGCCCTCGTCCTTACCAATCTGGATGTAGTCGGCGATCTTCTGGCGATGGGCGGCGGAGACGACCGGGCCGTACTGGGCGTCGAGGTCGTTGCTGACCCCGACCTTCAGGGTCTCGATCTCGGCGATCATCCGTTCGCGCAGCTCGTCGGCGACCTTCTTGCCGACCGGGACCACGACGGGCAGCGCCATGCAGCGCTCGCCGGCCGAGCCGAAGGCGGCGCCCGACAGGTCCTTGACCACCTGGTCGAGGTCGGCGTCCGGCAGGACGATGCCGTGGTTCTTGGCCCCGCCCATGGCCTGGACGCGCTTGTTGTGCAGCGTGCCCTGGGAATAGACGTAGTGGGCGATGTCGGAGCTGCCGACGAAGCTGACGGCCTTGATGTCGTCGTGCTGCAGGATGGCGTCGACGCTGACCTTGTCGCCATGGACGACGTTCAGCACGCCCGCAGGCGCGCCGGCCTCCATCATCAGCTCGGCCAGGCGGACGGGGACGCTGGGGTCCTTCTCCGACGGCTTGAGGATGAAGGTGTTGCCGACGGCGATGGCGACGCCGAACATCCACATCGGGATCATGGCCGGGAAGTTGAACGGGGTGATGCCGGCGACCACGCCCAGGGCCTGGCGCATCGAATAGACGTCGATCCCGGGGCCTGCGCCCTCGGTGTACTCGCCCTTCAGAACATGCGGGATGCCGCAGGCGAACTCGATCACCTCGAGGCCGCGCTGGATGTCGCCCTTGCTGTCGGCGACGACCTTGCCGTGCTCGCTGGAGAGCAGTTCGGCGAGGTCGTTCATGTTGGCCTCGACCAGCCGCTTGAACTCGAACATCACCCGCGCGCGGCGCTGGGGATTGGTCGCCGACCAGGCCGGGAAGGCCGCCTGGGCCGCCGCGACGGCCTTGTCGAGCTCCGCCGGCGTCGCCAGCTGCACGCGGGCCTGAACCTCGCCGGTGTTGGGGTTGAAGACGTCGCCGAAGCGGCCCGAAGCGCCTTCGAAGGCCGAACCGTTCACGAAATGGCGGATTTCCCGCATGGCGCTTCTCCCGGACGCGTTTTGAAGCCGGCGTTTTAGGCGGTCTGGCCGGTCAGGCCTAGACGCTTTGCGACAGCGCGCTCCGACACTAGACTCCGGCGCCATGGCCGACGCCGCGATCGTCAATTCGCATCCACTCGCCGCCCGCGAGCCCGGGCACATCGTCGATGTGCTGATCGAGGAGCGCGCGCCGAAGCTGTCGCGATCCTGGGCCTGGCCGCTGGCGCGTCCGCCGCTCTTCGCGCTGCTCGGCTACCGCAGGGCCCGGGCCCTGGCCGACGCCATCGCGCCGATGGGCGGCCGCGAGGCGCTCGATTTCGTGTCCGACCTGCTGGCGCTCAAGGTCGAGGTGCGCGGGCTGGCGCACATGCCGCGTCAGGGCCGCTGCATTGTCGTGGCCAACCACCCGACCGGCATCGCCGACGGGGTCGCGGTCTTTGACGCGCTGAAGGGCGTGCGGCCGGACATCGTCTTCTACGCCAACGCCGACGCCCACCGGGTGGCGCCGCGCTTCGACGAGACCCTGATCCCGGTCGAGTGGGTGGCCGCGAAGCGCTCTCGCGACCGCACGCGGGTCACGCTGGGGATGACCCGCGACGCCATGGAGGCCGAGCGGGCGCTGGGCGTCTTCCCCGCCGGCCGGCTGGCGCGCCGCGGCCCCGACGGCAAGCCGACCGATCCGCCCTGGATGCCGACGGCGATGTCGGTGGCCGACAAGTACGACGCCCCCGTCGTGCCCGTGCATGTCGCCGGGCCCTACGCGACGCTGTTCCACCTGTTCGACCGGGTCTCGGGCGAGCTGCGCGACATCACCCTGTTCCACGAGCTGCTCAACAAGACCGGTCGCCGGTTCACCGTCACCGTCGGGCCGCCGATCCCGGCCGATCGCCTGGATCCCGACGCGGCGGTCGCCAGCGCCGCGATCAAGGCCTATGTCGAGCGGGTGCTCCCCCTTAACCCCGACCAGCCCTTCGCATGATCCTGCCGGCCGAGATCGCCCTCGCGGACGACGCCGCCACCGCGCGGCTGGGCGAAGCCGTGGCCCGGACGATCCGCGCCGGGGAGGCCGTGTGCCTGACCGGCCCGCTCGGCGCCGGCAAGTCGACCCTGGCGCGGGCGCTGGTGCGGGCCCTGACGACGCCGGACGAGGACGTGCCGAGCCCGACCTTCACCCTGGTCCAGTTCTACGAGGCGGCGGCGTTCCCCATCGCCCATTTCGACCTCTACCGGCTCAGCGATCCCGACGAGGCCTATGAGATCGGGCTCGACGAGGCGCTGGAGGAGGGGGCGGCGATTATCGAATGGCCGCAGCGGCTCGAGGGTCGCCTGCCCCCCGACCGACTCGATATAGAGATCGGGTTCGACGAGACGGGCGACAGCCGCCGCGCGCGGCTGACGGCTCACGGCGCATGGGAAGGTCGCGATCTTGAGTTCTGAGCGTGAAGCGCTGAAGGCCGATTTCCTCAGCCGGCAGGGCTATGGCGACGCCCGCCGCGAGCCGCTGAGCGGCGACGCCTCGACCCGCGCCTATGAGCGGATCTACCCGGCCGATGGCGGGGCGAGCCTGATCTTCATGGACCAGCCGCCCAAGGCCGAGACCGCGCCCTGTCCGCCGGGCGCGACGGCGGCGGAGCGCGAGGGGCTCGGCTTCAACGCCGCCTATCGCCTGGCGTCCGGCCGGGTCGACGCCTTCGCCGCCACCGCCTGGCATCTTCGATCGTTGGGCTTGTCGGCCCCGGAGATTCTGGCCTTCGACGCCGAAGCCGGGCTGGCGGTGATGGAAGACCTCGGCGACGCCCTCTACGCGGCTGAAATCACGGCCGGTCGGGCCGAGGAGGCCCCGCTCTACGACGCCGCCATCGACGCCCTGGTCGTGCTCCACGCGACGACCCCGCCCGACGTGCTCGAAGCCCCGGGCGCGTCCTGGCCGCTGCTCACCTACGACGATCTCGCCCTGCGCTACGCCCAGGGGCTGTTCGTGGAATGGCTGCCCAGGCTGCGCCCGGCCTTCGCGCCGGACGACGCGGCGCTCGCCGAATGGGAGGCGCTGTGGGCGCCGATCCGGGCGCGCGCCGAAGCCGGCGCCGAGGTCTTCTGCCACCGCGACTACCACGCCGAGAATCTGCTCTGGCTGCCGGACCGCGAGGGCGCCGCGCGGGTGGGGATGGTCGACTTCCAGGACGCG
>JAZJXN010000118.1:8445-11062 GCA_040390885.1 Pseudomonadota bacterium
CTCGCCGGAACTCGAGGCGCGAGCCCTGGACCGCTACTTCGCGGCCCATCCCGGCCTCGACCGCGACCAGGCGACAAGCGACTACCACGCGCTCGGCGCGCTGAACGTGGCGCGGATCATCGGCATCTTCGCGCGGCTGGTCGTGCGCGACGGCAAGCCGAAGTACGAGACCTTCCTGCCCCGGCTGTGGCGCTATCTCGACAGCTGCCTGGCCGATCCGCGGCTGACCGACCTCAAGGCCTGGTTCGACGCCAACGTCCCTGCGGAGGCGCGGGCATGAGCGCGCCGAAGGTCGCCATGGTGCTGGCCGCGGGCCTCGGCACCCGCATGCGCCCCCTGACCAACGACCGGCCCAAGGCGCTGGTCGAGGTCGGCGGCCGGGCGCTGATCGACCACATGCTCGACCGTCTGGCCCAGGTCGGGGTCGAGACGGCGGTGGTCAATGTCCACGCCTTCGCCGATCGGCTCGAGGCCCACCTCAAGGCCCGCGACGCCACCGGCGTCCTGCCGCGCATCGTCATCTCCGACGAGCGCGCCGAACCGCTGGAGACCGGCGGCGGGATCAAGCACGCGCTGCCGCTGCTGCCGGACGAACCGTTCTGGGTGGCCAACATCGACTCGGTCTGGATCGACGACGGAGACCGCGCTCTGGAGGCGGTCGCCGCCGCCTGGAATCCCGCGACGATGGACGTTTGCCTGCTGACCGCCTCGACCACGGAGTCGATGGGCTTCCACGACACGGGCGACCTGTTCCTGGGCGAGGCCGGCGAGGTCCGCTTCAAGGACCCGGGCGAGACCGCGCCGCTGGTCTATGTCGGTGTCCATATCGCCAAGCCGTCGGTGGTGAAGGACGGCCCCGAGGGCGCCTTCGGTCTGTTGCCGATCTGGAAGACGCTCGTGGAAGCGCGCCGCATTCATGGCGTCTCGCCCCCGGGACTGTGGATGCACGTCGGCGACCCGGTCGCCCGCGACCTGGCCGAAGAACGGCTGTCGCGATGACCGGTCCGTTCGAGTATCCGGCGCCGCGCTGGTTCTCGATCCCGGCCCACCGGTCCTTTCTCGACGACCTCGCCACGGGGCTTCTGGTGGCGCTGCCGACGCCGGAGCTGCTCGCCGACGCGGTGGTGCTGACCCCGACCCGCCGCGGCGCCCGCTCGCTGGCCGAGGCCTTCGTCGCCGCGACCGGCGGCAGGGCGGTGCTGCTGCCGCAGATCCGGGCCATCGGCGACCTCGACGAGGGCGAGCCGCCGTTCGAGCCCGGCAACCTGTCGCTCGACATCCCTCCGGCCATCGACCCCCAGCGCCGCCGCTTCGAGCTGGCGCGGCTGGTCTCCGAGCGCGGCGACCTCGGCCGCGACCTCGACGCCGCCGGGGCGCTGGAGCTGGCCGACGCGCTGGCGCTGTTCCTCGACAGCCTTCAGATCGAGGAGATCGAGGATCCGGCGGGCAAGCTCGACACCCTCGTCGATCTCGACATGGCCGCCCACTGGAAGCGGTCGGCCCAGGTGCTGCGCATCGCGCTGGAACTGTGGCCGCGCCGGCTCGCCGAGCTCGGCCTGATCGACGTCGCCGAGCGCCGGGTGAAGCTGCTGAACGCGCTGCGCGACCAGTGGCTCGAGCACCCGCCCGAGCACCCGCTGATCGCCGCCGGCTCGACGGGCACCGCTCCCGCGTCCGCGCGGCTGCTCGCCGCCGTCGCCGCCGCGCCCAAGGGGCTGGTGATCCTGCCCGGCCTCGATGAAGGCCTCGCCGACACCGCCTGGGCCCGGGTCGAGGAGCAGCACCCCCAGGGCGCGATGAAGCGGCTGCTCGACAGCTTCCATATCGACCGCGCGCAGGTGCGGCCCTGGCTGCCGGACGCCGACAGCCGCGGCCGCTGGCGCCGGCGGCTGATCAACGAGGCCCTGCGCCCGGCCGAGGCCACCGCGGACTGGCGGTCGGTCCTCGACAACCTCGGGCGCGAGGGCGACGTCGCCGGCGTCGATCCCTTGAAGGAGGGGTTCGAGGGCCTGTCCGTCATTGCCGCACGGCACGAGGAGGAGGCCGCCGACGTCTGCGCGCTGCTGTTGCGCGAGACGCTGGAGACGCCCGGCAAGACCGCCGCCCTGATCACCCCCGACCTCGCCCTGGCCCGCCGGGTCAGCGCCCGGCTGGCGCGGTTCGGGGTCACCGCCGACAGCTCCGCCGGCGCGCCGCTGGCCGGGTTCGGGGTCGCGGTGCTGGCGCGAATGGTCGCCGACTGGGCGGTCGAGCCGCTGTCGGCGGTGTCGCTGCTGGCGATCCTCAAGCATCCGCTGGTCCGGCTCGGCCGCGAGCCGGACGACCTCGCCGCCCATGCCCGCGTCCTCGAGGCCGGCCTGCGCGGGCCGCGTCCGGGCGATCGCGATGCGCTGCTGGCCAAGCTGGCCGTCAAGCATGGCGAGGCTCTGCCGCTGGCCGCCGACCTGTTCGCCGCCCTCGATCTCGCGCTCGTCGACTTCGCAGACGGCCCGCTTCCGGTCGATCTCGCCACGCGCGGCCTGGTCGAGGCGCTGGAGGCGCTCGGCGGGCCGCTGATCTGGTCCGGCCCGGCCGGCGAGGCCGCGTCCGGCCTGTTCGCGACCCTGCTCAGCAATGG
>JAZJXN010000119.1:0-1821 GCA_040390885.1 Pseudomonadota bacterium
ATGGCCCATGACGAGGAAGTGGGGAGTTTCGAGGATGAGAGGCATAGAAACAAATTATACCGCCAAGCGAGCTTAAGATAGTGATGATTACGGGAGTCAAAGCGCGTGGCTAATGGTCGAACGACCATACCGCCAAGCGAGCTTAAGGTACTAATGATTACGGGAGTCAAAGCGCGTGGCTAATGCTTACTTTTTCTCTTCTCCATAGGCTTCATCGGCGGCGTCTTTATCGGCATCGGCAAGAGCTTCACCGCCCAGACCGAGCGCTCCAGCGCCGACATCGTGCTGATGCGCCCCGGCGCCACCAATCTGATGGGCGGCCCCTCGGGCTTGCCGCGCCGCTTCATCCCGCTGGTCTACAACCACCCCGAGGTCGTCGAGGTGCAGCCGTTCGACAACGCGGCCGGGACCTTCCAGTCGGTCAAGACCTTCGACCCCACCATGAGTCAGGCCCAACGGGCGGACCAGAAGGGGCCGAAGCAGAAGTTCGTGCTGACCAGCATTATCGACACCACGCCCGGGTCGGTGACCATCCCCCGCGACTATTCGCGGCAGCTTGTCGACGCCCTCCGCCAGCCCTTCACCATCGCGGTCGACGAGACCTCGCTGCCGACCCTCGGCGTCAAGCTCGGCGACAAGGCGCTCTACAACGGCCAGACCGTGACCGTGGTCGGGGTGCTGCGCGGCTATCCCAACATGATGCAGCCGACGATCGTGATGTCGCGGGACACCCTGCGCATGGTCGGTCAGGCCGACACCGGGCCGCGGGTCGGGCCGTTGATGGTCAAGATTCGAGACCCCTCCCGCACCGCGATCGTGACCGAGGAGCTGAACCGGCTGGGCGACGGCCAGTGGAAGGCATGGACCCGTCAGCAGCTGGCCGACGCCAACGCCGGCGCCATCTTCGAGGAGGGCATCCTGGTGATCGTCCTCGGCGGCTGCGTGGTGCTCGGCGTCATCATCGGCGTCGCCATCACCTGGCAAACCCTGCGCGGCGCGATCATGGCCAACATCAAGGAGTTCGCATCGCTGCGCGCGCTGGGCGTCGGCATGCCGTCGCTGCGGCGGATCGTGGTCGAGCTCAGCTTCTGGGTCGGCTGCGTCGGCGTGGTCGCCGCGATCGGTCTGACCTGGCTGGTGAAGCTCCTGGCGGCGGCCAACGCCATCGTTATCGCCCTCCCCGCGATCCTGCTGACCATCGTCGGCATCGGCCTGATCCTGATCGCCATGGTCTCGGGCCTGCTCTCGCTTGGCATCCTCAAGAACAGCCAGCCGGCGGACCTGCTGCGATGAACGCCTACACCAAGGTTCACGGCAAGCACGGCGAGTTCGCCATCGAGGCCACGGCGCTGGTCAAGCGGTTCAAGTCCGGCAAGGCCTCCATCGAGGTGCTGAAAGGCGTCGACTTCGACGCCCGCCACGGCGACCTGACCATGGTCATGGGCCCGTCGGGCTCAGGCAAGTCGACCCTGATCGCCGCCCTTTCCGGCCTGCTGCGGCCGGAGGAAGGCCGCGTCGACGCGCTCGACGTCGACGACCTTTGGACGCTGTCGCCGGGCAAGATCGACCGCTTCCGGCTCGACCATTGCGGCTTCATCTTCCAGGGCTTCAACCTGTTCCCGGCCCTCACAGCCCTGCAGCAGGTGACCACGGTGCTCAAGTTCCAGGGCCTGACCACCTCGCAAGCGCGTCGGCGCGCCACCGAAGCGCTGGAGGAGGTCGGCCTCGGCCATCGCCTGAACCAGCGCCCGTCCGAGCTGTCGGGCGGCGAGAAGCAGCGCGTCGCCATCGCCCGCGCCCTCGCCAAGGATCCGCAGATCC
>JAZJXN010000119.1:1831-6802 GCA_040390885.1 Pseudomonadota bacterium
ATCCGTCACTGCCGATGTAGTGAAGCGAGCGCACCGCGTAGAAGACCGCGCGATCCGGGAAGCATTCCGGGAAACAGCACGCGACAACCGCCCAGTCAAGATCCTCCTCGAACCAAGAACCGCCCGCGAATGGCTGGAAATGGTCGGCCTCAGCCGCTTCGAGGATTCCTATCCCCACGAACTCTCCGGAGGCATGAAGCAGCGCGTCGCCATCGCCCGCGCCCTCGCCAAGGATCCGCAGATCCTGTTCGCCGACGAGCCGACCTCGGCCCTAGATGGCGAGAACGGCCAGGTGGTCATCCGCCTGCTGCGTCGCGCCGCCACCGAGCACGGCGCGGCGGTCATCTGCGTAACCCATGACCCGCGCCTGGAGGCCTGGGCAGACCGCGTGATCCACATCGAAGACGGCAAGATCATCGACGATCAGCGCCGCATCCCCAACCCCGACGCCGCCCTGGCCGCGCACTGACCGATCCTCGAGGACTGATCTGAATGCCCGCTTTCGTGAAGAACAAATGGCTCTGGATCGGCGTCCTCGCCGCGGCGCTGTTGCTCGTCGTCGGGATGATGTTCTCGAAGGCCAGCGCCGAGAGGAAGGCGGCTGACGAGAAGGCCGCCGCCACCAAGGTCGAGACGCCGTATGCGGCCATCGCCAACGCCAAGATGGACGTCGAGGGCGGGATCATCCAAGTCGCCGCCCGCCGCGGCGGCATCGTCAAGGCGGTGTTCGTCCAGGAAGGCGATCGCGTCGTCGCGGGACAGATCCTCGCGCGCCAGGAGGACGACGAGGCCCGTCTCGCCGTCGATCGCGCCCGCGCCACCGTCTCGCAGGCCCAGTCGCAGATCGCCGTCCTGCAGGTGAAGCTCGACGCCGCCCGCCGCGAGGCGCGCCGGCTTGAGTCGCTGCTGGCCAGCAACTTCGTGGCCCGCCAACGCCTCGACCAGCAGACCGACCAGATCCGGGACTGGGAAGCGCAGATCGGCGCCCAGCGCGCCACCGTCGCCACCTATCAGGCCGCCCTGCGCGAGGCCGAGTACGCCCAGGAGCTGACCATCATTCGGGCCCCGACCGACGGCCGCATCGCTCGCCGCTATGCGAACCCGGGGGCCGGCGCCTCGACCCTGAACGTGTCCAACATGTTCGACCTCGAGCCCGACGCCCCGCGCATCGCCCGCGCCGAGATCGTCGAGAGCGACATCCCCAACATCCGTGTCGGCCAGGCCGTCGAGATCACCCCCGAGGGCGATCCGTCGAAGGTCTATGTCGGCAAGGTCCTGCGTCGCGCCGCCGTGTTCGGGGCCCGCAAGCTCGCCTCCGATGACCCCTCGCAGCGCTCCGACGAACGGGTCGTCGAGGTGGTGGTCACCGCCGACGACACGCCGCTGCTGATCGGCCAGCGGGTGCTGGTCAAGTTCATGAAGCCCGGCAAGGCCGCGGGCGGCCAGAAGGTCGCCACCTTCGGCGTCCCGGCGGACCGCTCCATGAAGGGCTCCGCGAAGAGCGAGTAGGCTGACGGGGGCGCCGGGCCGCCCGCTGCCGCAGCGTCGCGCTTGACGCCTTCCCTGTCGCGCAGCAAAACGCGCGGCACAATCAAACGAGCGTTCAGCGCAAGGGAAACACGCACATGGCGGACATCCGCTTCGACGGCAAAGTCGCGATCGTCACGGGCGCGGGCGGCGGCCTGGGCCGTCAGCACGCCCTGGAACTGGCCCGTCGCGGCGCCAAGGTCCTGGTCAACGACCTGGGCGGCTCCAAGGACGGCGAAGGCGGCAGCTCGGCCGCGGCTGAAGCCGTTGTCGCCGAGATCAAGGCGCTCGGCGGCGAAGCGATCGCCAACGGCTCGTCGGTCACCGACGACGCCGGCGTGGCCAAGATGGTCAAGGACGCCATGGACGCGTGGGGCCGGATCGACATCCTGATCGCCAACGCCGGCATCCTGCGCGACAAGAGCTTCTCCAAGATGGAGATCGCCGACTTCGAGCTGGTTCTGGACGTCCACCTCATGGGCACCATGAAGCCGACCAAGGCCGTGTGGGAGATCATGAAGGCCCAGAACTACGGCCGCATCGTCGTGACGACCTCGTCGTCGGGCCTGTACGGCAACTTCGGCCAGTCCAACTACGGCGCGGCGAAGATGGGCATCATCGGCTTCATGAACACCATCAAGCTCGAAGGCCAGAAGAACAACATCCACATCAACGCCATCAGCCCGGTCGCCGCGACCCGCATGACCGAAGGCCTGATGCCGCCGGAAGTGCTCGAGAAGCTGAAGCCCGAGTACGTGACCCCGGGCGTTGTCTACCTCGTCTCTGAAGAAGCCCCCACGGGCACGATCCTGACGGCCGGCGCGGGCGTGTTCGCCCTGTCGCGCATCATCGAGACCGAAGGCGTCTACCTGGGCGAAGGCGGCCTGTCGGCCGAAGAGGTTCGCGACAACTGGGGCCAGATCACCGCCGAGGACGGCCAGAAGGCCTATTTCAACGGCGGCGAGCAGGGTCAGAAGTTCTTCCGCAAGATGGCCGGCGGCTGATCAATCGGGGACATGCACCCGAAAGGTGCGTGTCCCCTTTCAGCCGGCCACGGGGGACACGTACCTTTCAGGTACATGTCCCCTTTTCTTTGCCCGCAATTTTCATAACGCGTTTCACGAATTCATTTGCTCTTCCCCAGCGGAATCCGGGGATGCTCCAGCGAGCGTCCGCAGAGACGTCGGGAGAATCGTCACGTGAGCCAGCCGCCGTCCGGGAAGCGCGTCCCGCTGCCCACCATCCTCGCCTTCTCGCTGGCGACCGCCCCGGTCGGGGCCCTGACCACGCCGCTGCTGGTCAATCTGCCCAAGCACTACGGCATGCTCGGGATCTCGCTGTTCTGGGTCGGGGCGATCTTCGCCGCGGTGCGCATGCTGGACATCATCGTCGACCCGATCGTCGGCATGCTGATGGACCGCACCCGCACCAAGCTGGGCCGCTACCGGGTCTGGCTGCTGGCGTCGACGCCGATCCTGATGCTCGGCACCTGGATGCTGTTCTTCGCCAGCCCGGGCGTCAGCGCGACCTACCTCTTCATTTGGCTAGGCGTCATGTACGTCGGCTTCTCCATCCTGGTCCTTTCCCAGGTCTCCTGGGGCGCGGTGCTGGCCACGACCTACGACGAGCGCTCCAAGGTCTACGCCTTCGGGTCGGTGATCGGCGTCCTTGGCGCGGTGGCGGTGCTGGTCGCGCCGATCCTGCTGCAGCGAACCGGTGAGGACGCTGTCCACCTGATGGGCTGGATGATCCTGATCGCCCTGCCCGTGACGGCGTTGATCGTCGCCATCGCCACGCCGGAGACGCTGAGGATCTCGCCCGACGCGCATCGCGTCTCGTTCCGCGACTTCCCGGCCCTGATCAAGCACCACGCCATGCGCCGCCTGTTGCTGGCGGACCTGCTGTTCACGCTCGGTCCGGCAATCACCTCGCCGCTGTTCCTGTATTTCACCCAGCTTCTGCGCGGCTACACCGAGGCCGAGGCCTTCTGGATGCTGGCCGTCCTGTCGGTCGCCGGACTGTTCGGCGCGCCGATCTGGGCCTGGACCGCCTACAAGATCGGCAAGCACCGGGCGTTGATGCTGGCCTCGGTCCTTTACGCCATCGCCCAGGGCACGATCCCGTTCATTCCGTCCGACTCGTTCTGGATCATGATGCCGGCGATGTTCGTGGCCGGCGGCATCCTCTCGGCCTTCGCCTTCCTGGTCCGCGCCATGGTCGCTGACGTCGCCGACGAGATCCGGCTGGACACGGGCAAGGACCGCATCGGGGTGCTCTACTCGCTGATCACCAGCACCGCCAAGATCGGCACCGCCTCGGCCGTGTTCCTGTCGCTGTTCCTGCTTGGCGCCCTCGGCTTCAGCGCCGAGGCGGGCGCGACCAACTCGCCGCAGGCGCTGAACGGCCTGCTGATGATCTACACCGTGCCGCCGGTGCTGATGGTGCTGCTGGCGGCCCTGGCCGTGCGTGGCTACTCGCTCAGCCGCGAGCGTCACGAGGAAATCCGCGTCGCCCTTGCGGTGCGGGACGCGGAGGCCCTGGCGGCGGCGGCGACCCCCGCCGGGTAACCGGGTTCGAATTGCAATGGTATAAGTTGCAGATATAGCAACGCTATTCTGTTCAAGACGTTATGCCTCTCGGCTTGCTCCACTGTTTGGCGCACCGAGAGGTTCTCCCCCCAATGTCCATTTCAAAATCCGTGCTGGCGCTTGGCGCCGCCACCAGCCTGTTGGCGGTCGCGTCACAGGCCTCCGCCGCGGGCTTCTACCTGCAGGAACAGTCCGCCAAGGGCACCGGCCGCGCCTATTCGGGCGAGGCCGCCGACAAGGGCGTCGCCAGCGTCTGGTGGAACCCCGCCGCCATCGCCGGTCTCGACCGCAGCGAAGTCTACGGCTCGGTCAGCGGCATTCTCGTCAACTCCGAGGTCAACGACGACGGCAGCACGATCACCCGGCCCGGCCAGGCGACAGCGCCGGTCGGCGGCCGCGCCGACATCGACGACCCGATCAACAACGGCGTCCTGCCGGCCGGCGGCGTCGCCTGGAAGATGACCGACAACGTCACCCTCGGCCTGTCGGTCGCCTCGCCGTTCAGCTTCACCAGCTACTACCGGGGTGACAGCTGGACGCGCTACGACGCGCTGAAGTCGCGGCTGCTGACGGCCGACATCCAGGGCACGGTCGCGGTTCACGTCAACGACTGGCTCGACCTCGGAGCCGGCGCCAGCCTCGTCTACACCGACGCCACCCTGACCTCGGCGATGCCGAACCTCTCGCCGCTACTGCCGGACGGCCGCCAGGAACTGACCGGCGACGGCTGGGACGCGGGCTGGACGGTCGGCGCCCAGCTGCACCCGACGCCCGACTTCACCCTCGGCGCCAGCTACCGTTCCAAGGTCGAGCACGACCTCGACACGACTGGCGCGATAGCCCACATGCTGGAAGC
>JAZJXN010000119.1:6812-8830 GCA_040390885.1 Pseudomonadota bacterium
CCAGGTCTCCATCACCGGCCTGCTGGGCCCGGCCGCCGCGGCCAACACGCAGGTCGGCGGCAAAGCCAGCTTCACAACGCCGTGGATGGCCACGCTGGGCGCGCGCTGGCGGGTCAACGAAAAGACCACCCTCAACGCTCAGATCCAGCGGATCGGCTGGAGCGAGTTCGACTCGATCGACGTCGAGCTGCCCGGCGCCACCCAGGTCACCGATCAGGGCTACGAGGACGTCACCACCGCCGCCGTCGGCGTCGACTACCAGTGGCGGCCGGACTGGACCCTGCGCGCGGGCGTACAGTACGACCCGACGCCGACGCCTGACCTCGGCCGCAGCGCGCGCGTGCCGGACGGCGACCGCTGGCTGTTCGCCGCCGGGGCGACAAAGACCTTCAGCGACAACCTCAGCGTCGACTTCGCGGCCTCCTACATCGCCTTCGACGAAAGCCGCATCGACCGCCAGGATGTCGTCTTCGAGGGCACGCCGCTGGCGACGCCGGTGAACCTGCAGGGCACGGTCGAAGGGTCGGCCGTGGTGCTGTCAGCCGGCGCCCGCTGGTCGTTCTAGAGCGCTAGAGCAACAACGCCCTGGCGGCGGCGCGGAACGCTTCGGCGGCCGCGCCGCCGTCCCGGTGCGTGGCGATCGGCGCACCGTCGTCGCCGCCCTGGCGCACGGCGATCTCGATCGGGATCTCGGCCAGCACAGGCACGCCGAGCTTCTCGGCCTCGGCGCGGGCGCCGCCCGTGCCGAAGATCGGGATCGGGGCGCCGGTCGATGGATCGGCGAAGAAGGCCATGTTCTCGATCACGCCGAGAATCTTCGCCCCGGTCTTCTGGAACATCGATACCGCGCGGCGCGCGTCGATCAGGGCGATCTCCTGCGGCGTCGAGACGATCACCACCCCGTCGACGGCGAAGTTCTCGACCAGGGTCAGGTGGATGTCGCCGGTGCCCGGCGGCATGTCGATGACAAGGAGGTCGAGCGGCGCCTCTTCCGTTCCCCAGCGCACGTCATTGACCATCTGCCGGACGGCCGACGATGCCATCGGCCCGCGCCAGATCATCGGCGAGCCTTCGTCGACGAGGAAGCCGATCGACATCACCGTGACGCCATGGGCCTTCAGCGGCTGCAGCTTTCCGTCGACGAAGACCGGCTCGCCGTCGACGCCCAGCATCCGGGGCGCCGAGGGGCCGTAGACGTCGGCGTCGAGCAGGCCGACGTTGAGACCGAGCTGGGCGAACGCCACCGCCAGATTGACGGCGACGGTGGACTTGCCGACCCCGCCCTTGCCGCTGGCCACGGCGATGACGCGCTTCACATGCGCCGGCCGGGTGACCTCCTTGCGCGGCTTCAGCGCCGCCTTGGGATCGTCGGACAGTTTCGCGCCCTTGCGGACGCGGGTCGCGCCTTCCGGGGCCGATGTGGTCAGCACCACCTGGGCCTTGGTCACGCCAGGGAGGCCGGCGAGGATGTTCTCGGCGGCGACGCGGACGGGGGCGTAGAGCTCGGCGACGTCAGCCGGCACCTCGAGCATGAAACCGGCCCTGCCTTCGCGGATCACGAGCCCCTGCACCAGCCCGGCGGTGCTCAGCCCGACCCCGGACCTGGGGTCGATGAGGAGGTCGAGCGCGCGAAGCGCGGCGTCTTTGTCTGCGGAAGTCTGGAAGGTCGTCATGTCGGGATCGGCTTGCCTTGCGCGGCGCGGGACCTCATATCCGCATGACAGCGCCGGCTTGCAAGCCCGCCGACCACCGACGGAAAAGCGACGCAGACACACATGCCTTGGAACGACAACGCCAACCCCGGACCCTGGGGCTCCCCGCCTCCCTCCGGCGGAAAGGGCGGACCTGACGACAAACAACCCGGCCAGCCCCCGCGCGGCCCCCGCAATACGCCCCCCGGACGCGGTCCGGGCTCCCCGCCCGATCTCGAGGATCTGCAGCGCCGGCTGAACGCGTGGCTCCGCGGCCTCGGCGGCGGCGCGGGCGGCGGCGGCGGCGGAACGGCCAACGGCATGCCG
>JAZJXN010000119.1:8840-13744 GCA_040390885.1 Pseudomonadota bacterium
CCATCGTGGTGCTGTACTTCCTGTCCGGCGTGATCGTGGTCGGCCCTCGCGAAGAAGCGGTGGTGACCACCTTCGGCGCCTGGACCCGCAGCTACGGCCCGGGCGTGGGCTACCACCTGCCGCTGGTCGAGGCCTCGCAGAAGGTGCCGATCACCACGCTGCAGAAGACCGACATCGGCGGTACGACGGGCGCCACCCTGCCCGAGGAAAGCCTGATGCTGACCGGCGACGAGAACATCGTCGACATGACCTTCTCGGTGAACTGGCGCGTGTCCAATCCGGGTCGCTACCTGTTCAACATCGATGATCCCGAAGCGACGGTGAAGGCCGTCGGCGAGAGCGCCATGCGCGAGATTGTCGGCCGCACCGCGCTGGACCCGATCATCTCGACCGGCCGCGCCCGGCTGCAGACCGAATCGGGCGCGCTGATGCAGCGCATGCTCGACAGCTACGGCTCCGGCATCGTCATCGACAGCGTGCAGATCCGCGACGCCCAGCCGCCCAAGGAAGTCGTCGCCGCCTTCCAGGAAGTGGCCACCGCCGGTCAGAACGCCGAGGCGTCGATCAACGCCGCCCGCGGCGAGGCCTCGAAGATTCGCCAGCAGGCCCTCGGCTACCGCGCCCAGGTCGTCAGTGAAGCGAGCGGTGAAGCCGCGCGCTTCAACCAGATCTACGAGCAGTACAAGCTGGCTCCGGGCGTGACCCGCGACCGCCTGTACATTGAAACCATGGAACGGGTCCTGAGCCGCTCCAACAAGGTGATCATCGACGGCAAGGGCGTGACCGCACCGATCGTGCTGTCTCCCGACACCTTCCGCCCCCGGACCACCGCCGGCGCGCCCGCGCCCGTGGCTCCGCGCGCTCCGGGAGCCCCCCAATGACCAGTAACCGTCTCGTCTTCTACGGCGTCGTCGCCTTCGCGGCACTGATCGTCCTGGCCCAGACCCTGTACGTCGTCGACCAGCGCAGCCAGGCGCTCGTGGTCCGCTTCGGCGAGGTCGTCCGTGTCGTCAACGCCCCGGGCGCCGACGACAGTCCCGGCCTCAAGATCAAGATCCCGTTCGTCGAAACGCGGATCCTGTTCGACAAGCGCAACCTGGTCCAGGAAACCACCGAGGAAGAGATCATCGCCGGCAACCAGGAACGCCTGGTCGTCGACGCCTTCCTTCGCTACCGCATCCGCGACCCCTACCGGTTCTATACCGCGCTGGGCGACTCGCGGACCGCCAGCGACCGTCTCGAACAGCGCCTGAACGCCGCCCTGCGCGAGCAACTCGGCACCGCCGCCTCGGAGGACATCATCTCCGGCAAGCGCAGCGCCCTGATGGCCGCCACCCGCGAAAGCCTGGTCCGCCAGGCCCGCACCTCGCGGCTCGGCATCGAGGTGATCGACGTCCGCATCCGCCGCGCCGATCTCCCCCAGGCCAACCAGACCGCCGTATTCGAACGCATGCGCACGGCGCGTCAGCAGGAAGCCACGCGCATCCGCGCCGAGGGCGAACAGCGTCGTCGCGAAATCGTCGCCACCGCCACCGGCGAGGCCGAGAACATCCGCGGTCAGGGCGACGCCGAGCGGGCCAAGCTGTTCGCGTCGAGCTTCGGCAAGGACCCGAGCTTCGCCGCCTTCTACCGCTCGATGGCCGCCTATGAGGCCTCGCTCGGCCAGGGCGACGCCACCCTGGTGCTGTCCCCGGACAACGCCTTCTTCAAGTACTTCGGGCGCGGGCCGACGGCGACCCAGTAACCGACGCGAGGGACGTGCTCCGGCGGAGCGCGTCCCTTCGCAGAGTCGAAGCATCGTATCTATCCGACAGGAACTGGCGCACAGTCGCCGGCAGGTCCGGGTCTGGTGAAAACCTTCCCCGTCCTCATAGGTCGAAGCCCGGTGCGGGGTTCGATGCGAGGCTTTGCCCGAGCGTGATTTGGCCGATCGCGCGACGCCGCCGAAATCGCATACCGCGAGGCCCGACGGCGCCGGAAACCGACTTGAGATGGCCGTCACCGTAACGTCGATCGAGGCCACGCTGAAGCTGGCCCGTCTTCTGATAGACGCCTCGCAGCAGCCGATGCTGCTGCTGGACGCCGATCTGTGCGTGACCGGGGTCAGCAAGTCGTTCCGGGAGACGTTCGACATCCCCTTCGATCCCGCCACTCGCGTGGCGCTCAAGGTGCTCGGCGGCGGCGAATGGAACATTCCGCAGCTCGACACCCTGCTCGAAAATGCCCTGCACGACGGCCCCGAGATCGGCGACTACGAGATCGATCTCAAGCGTCCGAAACTGGAGACACGGCGACTGCGGCTCAGCGTGCAGCGCCTGGCGCACAGTGAGATCACGGACGGCGAGACGAAGGACAAGCTGATTCTGCTGGTCGTCGACGACCTGACAGAGACGCGTCGGGTGGAGGACGCCAACGTCGCCCTGATGATCGAGCAGGATCACCTGCTGAAAGAGCGCGCCGTCCTCCTTCAGGAAATGCAGCATCGCGTCGCCAACAGCCTGCAGATCATCGCCAGCGTGCTGATGCTCAAGGCCCGAACGGTGAAATCCGAGGAGAGCCGCCAGCACCTGCGTGACGCCCACGACCGGGTGATCTCGATCGCCACCGTGCAGCAGCATCTCCAGGAGCATCCCGGCGACGTCCAGGTCGGCCCTTACCTGACCAAGCTGTCCGACAGCCTGGGCGCCTCGATGATCGGCGACTCCCGCGATGTGACGATCACCGTCCGCGCCGACGCGGCGACCATCAGCTCGCATGACGCGGTGAGCCTGGGCCTCGTCGTCACTGAGCTTGTGATCAACGCGCTCAAGCATGCCTTCCCGGAAGAGCGCAACGGCCGGATTGTGGTCGACTATGCCCTGCACGCGCCGGGGTGGACCCTGTCGGTGACGGACGACGGCATCGGCCGATCACCCTCCGTGGCGGCCAAGGCCGGCCTCGGCACAAGCGTGGTCGAGGCCCTCGGTCAGCAGCTCGGCGCGCGTGTGGTGATCTCCGACGCCAAGCCGGGCGCCAGGATCTCGCTGATCAACAAAGCCGGCCCCGGACGGCTGGCCTCGACCGTATCGTCGGTTCCGGCGGTGATGGTCTAACGCCGGGTCAGCCGGCGAAGTCCTCGTACCTGAAGCCCTGGAAGTAGAGCATCGCCGTGAGGTCGGCATGGTCGACGCGGGCGTGCGCCTTCTCGGCCACCACCGGCTTGGCGCGGTAGGCGACGCCGAGGCCGGCGGCCTCGATCATCGCCAGGTCGTTGGCGCCATCGCCGATCGCGAGGGCGTCCGCGGGGGTCAGGCCGAGCTTCGCGGCCTCTTCGCGCAGCGCCGTCAACTTGGCTTCACGGCCGAGGATCGGCTCGCCGACAGTCCCGGCCAAGACCGGTCCGTCCTCCGTCAGCGTGTTGGCGCGGTTGGCGTGGAAGCCGGCAAGCGCGGCCACCCGGGTCGTGAAGAAGGTGAAACCACCCGAGACCAGCACGCACCGGGCGCCCTGGGCCGACATCGTCTTGACCAGGATCTCGGCGCCCGGATTGAGCCGCACGCGCTCGTCGTAGCAGGCCTGCAGCAGGTCGAGCTTCAGCCCCTTGAGCTTGCCGACCCGCTCGCGCAGCGCGCCCTCGAAGGCCAGTTCCCCGCGCATGGCGCGCTCGGTGATCTCGGCGACCTCGGCCTTGACCCCGGCGAAGTCGGCCAGCTCGTCGATGCACTCACAGCCGATGATGGTGCTGTCCATGTCAGCGACCAGCAGCCGCTTGCGGCGGTTCTGCGCGGGCTGCACGCAGACGTCGACCGAGCGGCCGAGCAGCGCCTGTTCGGCCCGCTCGCGGACCAGGACGCGCTGGTCACTGTCGACGATGAGGTCGGCGGCGTTCGGCCCGAGAAGACTGGCCGGCGACACGGTCGCGCCGGTGCGGGCGATCTCGATCTCGACCACCTCCAGCGCGGCGGCAAGGTTGGAGGGGTCTGCGGCGACGACGGTGACAGCGAGGGACATGGGCAGCCGGGTAGCGTGGTTTTGTGTTCAAGGGAACCGGCGCCCTCTTGGGAGAGGACAAACGTGGCCGCATGACTTAAGCCGCACTCATGCCGCCTATCCTTCTCATCGCCGGGCCGACAGCCAGCGGCAAGTCGGCCCTGGCGCTGCGGGCGGCGGAGGCGACCGGCGGCGAGATCGTCAACGCCGACGCCCTTCAGCTCTATGCCGACCTGCAGTTGCTGAGCGCCCGCCCGTCCGCTGAAGAGACCGCCCGCGTGCCGCATCACCTGTTCGGCGTCGCCGACGGGGCCGACGGCTGGTCGGTCGGGCGATGGCTGCGCGAGGCCTCGCCGATCCTTGACGACATCCGCGGCCGTGGCCGCACCGCCGTCGTCGTCGGCGGCACCGGTCTCTACTTCAAGGCCCTGACCGAGGGCCTGGCCGACGTGCCGCCGACACCGGCCGCCGTGCGGGTCGGAGTCGGCAAGACCTTCGACGAGCTCGGCGAGGACCGGTTTCGCGAGCTTCTGGCCATGGTCGACCCGGCCGCCGCCGAGCGCATCGAGGCCGGCGACCGCATGCGGCTGTCGCGGGCCATGGAGGTGTTCGAGGCGACCCGCCGGCCGCTCAGCGCCTGGCAGGCCGATACCGCCCCCGCCCTGCCCGCCGACGCGTGGCAAGCGGTGGCCATCGTGCCTGAACGCGACCTGCTCTACGCCCGCTGCGACCAGCGCTTCGGCGCGATGATCACCGGCGGCGCGCTGGAGGAGGTTCGCGGCCTGCTGGCGCGGGAGCTGGACCCGCTGCTGCCGGTGATGAAGGCCGTGGGGGTGCGCGAACTGGGCGCGCATCTGGCGGGCGAGACCTCGCTGGAGGCGGCGATCGAGATGGCCCGGCAGGAGACCCGCCGCTACGCCAAGCGGCAGCTGACC
>JAZJXN010000120.1:0-4775 GCA_040390885.1 Pseudomonadota bacterium
CATCAACGACGCCAAGAAGGCGCTGGCCGACGCCGCGACGACGATGCTGCACGGGGCCGAGGCCGCCTTGCACGCCCGCGGCGCCGCCGAAAGCGCCTTCGAGAAGGGCGAGCTGTCGGCCGACCTGCCCACCGTCGAACTGCCGCGCGACGAGGTGATCGGCGCCATGATCGCCGCCGTCACGGCCAAGGCCGGCCTGACCGCCTCCAACGGCGAGGCCCGGCGCCTGGCCCAGGGCGGCGGCCTGCGTCTCAACGACGTCCAGGAGATGGACGCCAATCGCGTTGTCACCGAGGCCGATCTGGTCGACGGCGTGCTCAAGCTCGCCGCCGGCAAGAAGAAGATCGCGCTGCTGAAGCCGGTTTAGGGAGAGCGGAGATGACCGAACTCAAGGTTGGCGACCAGGCCCCCGACTTCGACCTGCCCACAGACACCGGCCGCGTGTCGCTGGCGAGCCTGAAGGGCCGCAAGGTGGTGCTGTTCTTCTATCCGAAGGACGACACCCCCGGCTGCACCACGGAATCGAAGGGCTTCTCCGAAGCCAGGGACCGGTTCGACGCCCTCGGCGCGACCGTGGTCGGGGTGTCCAAGGACACCGCCGCCAAGCACGGGAAGTTCCGCGCCAAGCACGGCCTGACGGTCGAGCTCGGCTCGGACGCCGAGAGCGACGTCATCGAGCGCTATGGCGCCTGGGTCGAGAAGAAGCTGTACGGCCGCGAGTACATGGGCATCGACCGCTCGACCTGGCTGATCGACGAGCAGGGCGTGATCCGCGGCATCTGGCGCAAGGTGAAGGTGCCCGGCCATGTCGAGGCCGTGCTCCAGGCCGTGAGCGAACACGGGTAGCTTTCGGGGCGTCGTTCCGCCGCATGGGGTCGCTGGCCGGCAGCAACAGCAAGTGTCGCCAAAGCATCGTTCCGATGGCTGAACATTCGGGCTCTGCTCGCAAAGTCATCATCTGGTCCGGCGACAGGACTTCAAGACGACTATCCCCGACTGCACGCGGGCGGACCCATCCCTCTGCCCGCGCCCGGAGCTCGAAGGGCCTTGCGCGCCTCACGTTCTTGATCGCATATCGCGGCGTCCGAAAAAACTTCGGGGTCGGGGGCTTATGGCGACCACGCGATTGCGTCGAATTCGGCGAGCTTTGGAGGATTTGTTCCCCGAGCGACACCTCTACATCCGCTCCGGCGGGGAGATGCGCGGCTTCGTGCTTTCCACAGGCAGGCAGGTCGCCGGCGCTGGTGTTGTCGCCGCCGCCGCGTTGTGGATGGGCATCTGCACCGCCGCGATGATGGTCAACGCCCTGTCGGCCGGCGCCGCTGACCAGGAACTGGTGCGTCAGAAGGCGTACTGGGAGCGGATCACCGCCGACCGCCAGGCCCGCCTGAACAGCGCCATGGCGCAACTCTCCACCACCAACGGCTCGCTCGACGAGCTGGCGGGCGCGGTCGAAAGTCGCCACGCCGCCCTCGCGATGCTGCTGCAGGACTTCAAGGGCGCCCCCGGCGCCGTCCAGGCCCTGGCTCCGGCCAAGCCGCGCCTCGCCACCGGCAGCGCCGTCCAGCGCGTGCAGAACACGCTCGTCGACCAGGAACGCATCATCACCGCGGCCGAGGGCTTCGCCCGCAGCCGCGCCGAGCGCCTGCGGCTCGCCTTCCGGCTGGCCGGCCTCGACCCGTCGAACTACGGCGGTCGCGGCGGCTCCTCGCTCGGCGGGCCGTTGATCGAGGCCAAGGATCCCCGCGCGCTCGCCGCCGTGCTTGACGTCGACGAGAGCTTCGCCATGCGCATCCAGCGCGCGTCCAACAACATGTCGGACATGCGCTCGCTGCAGAGCGCCGCCAGGGGCCTGCCCTTCTACAAGCCGACCAGCGCCGGCGCGCAGTCGAGCAGCTACGGCGTGCGGCTCGATCCCTTCACCCGCCGCCCGGCCTTCCATTCGGGACTGGATTTCCCCGGCGCCAGCTTCACGCCGATCTATGCGGCGGCGCCAGGCGTCGTTTCCTACGCCGGCGTCCGCTCCGGCTACGGCAGTACGGTCGAGATCGACCACGGAAACGGATTCAAGACTCGCTACGCCCACCTCGCCGGGTTCAGCGTAGGAGTCGGTCAGCGAGTCGCCGTTGGCCAGCGTATCGCTTCGATGGGTTCGACCGGCCGCTCCACCGGCCCACACCTGCATTACGAGGTGTGGGTGAACGGCCGGGCCCAGAACCCGAACCGTTTTCTGAAGGCCGGCGAATATGTTCAGCAAGCAAACTAAAACCCCGCCCAAGCCGATGGCCGTGGGGACTGCGTCAAGCCCAGCCCTGACCGCGGCCGACGCATCCAAGGGCCGTCCGCGCGTCGCGAGCCTCGTCAGTGATGGCATCACCATCGAAGGCGGCGTCAGCGGCGACGGCGAGCTGCAGATCGACGGCATCGTCCGTGGCGACGTCCGCGTCGCCCGCCTGACCGTTGGCGAGACCGGCCATGTCGAAGGCGCGGTCCACGCCGAATCTGTCGAGCTGCGCGGTCGCGTCGTCGGTTCGGTCACCGCCAAGCAGGTACGGCTCTACGGGACCGCCTATGTCGACGGGGACATCACCCACGACCAGCTGGCGATGGAGACCGGGGCCTACTTCCAGGGCCGCAGCCTGAAGTTCCAGCACCCCGTCGCGCAGCCCGCGCAGGAGGCGCCTCCGGCGATCACGGGCGAGCTGATCGCCCCGTCGCCGAAGCCGCTGGTCTGAGCCTCAGCGCTTCAGGAGGGTGTCACGCGCGGCGTTGAGGCGCGCTGCGAGGCCGCTGGTGCCGCCGGCGTCGGGATGGACCGCCCGGATGAGGCGACCGTAGGCCGCCTGGATCTCCTCACGCGTGGCCCCGGCGGAGACGCCCAGGATCTCGCGGGCCTCGATGACGCTCGCATCCTCTGACGAGCGCCGACCGGGCGACGGCTCGGCCACGCCGGTGCGAGCTGACAGCGTCAGCCCCAGCCCCGCCGCAGCCAGGCCAGCGCCAATCAGATAGCCGCCGCGCAGGGCCGCGAAGCCGCCGGCGATCATCATCGCCGATCCCAGCGACGCCGAGACAATCCGCAGCTCGCGCCTCTGCAGCAACGGCCGCGCGCGTCTGCCCGCCCAGATCAGCAGGATGAAGGCGGCGATGCCGAGCAGCACATAGATCATGGGGCGGTTGTAGCCCGCCCCCTACTCGGCGGCGAGCAACTCTTCGCCGGTCCAGGCCGACAGCCCGACCGAGTGCAGCAGCGCCCGCAGCTCCTGGCGCGCCGAGACATGGGTCAGCGATACCGGGATCGGCCGCACCTTGGCCGACAGGTCGGCGACGGTGAGTCCGAACGGGAACAGCTCGCGGTAGATGACCCGGTCGCGGAGGCCCGAGCCGATGCGGAAGCCGACCCGCTTGGACAGGGCCGTGAGCCGGTCGTCGACGCGCTTGCGGTTGCGGGCCTCGACGCTGGCGAGGCGGTTGCGCAGCACGATCCAGTCCATCGGCTGGCGCTGGCCGGCCATGGCGCGCGCCTTCCGCGCTTCCCAGACGATCTCGGAATAGAGGCCGGGCTTCTGCAGCTCGAGGCTGATCGGATCGACATGGCCGAGCATGTCGAAGTCGACGAAGCTGTCGTTCATCGGCGTCACGACGAGGTCGGCGCGGGCGTGGGCGGCGCGCGACAGCGCCGTGTCGCCGCCCGGCGTGTCGATGATCACGAACTCGGCGTCCTGGTGAGCGCGGCCGAAAGCGTCCTCGAAGCGGGCGATCTGCTCCGCCTCGGGCGCCTTGGCCAGGACGACGCCGTCGTCAGCCGCGTGGCGCGGCAGCGGCTCGGGCAGGCTGGTGCTCTGCGAACCGATCCAGGCTTTGCGGTTGGCGAAGAAGCGGGCGAACGACGACTGCCGCAGGTCCAGATCGATCACCGCGACGCTGGCGCCGCCATGGAGCAGGGCCGTGGTCAGGTGAACGGCGATGGTCGACTTGCCGGCCCCGCCCTTCTCATTGCCGATGACGATGATGTGCGGCTGAACGTTAGCCATTTGTTAGCCTCGTTTGGGATCCCGACTCAGCAGCCGGGTTTGCTGGGACGAGACACCGGTATGATTAAACGGGCAAGGCACGGAGCCGTGTTTGTCCACAGTCGGGTTGTCGCGCCCCGGCCGGGCGGAGTAAGCCCGCGCCATGACCGAGCTTCCCCTCCCTGTCGCCCGCACCGTCGCCGAGCTCCGCGCCCAGGTCTCCGCCTGGAAGGCGCAAGGGCTGCGCGTGGCCATGGTCCCGACCATGGGCGCCCTGCACGCGGGCCATCTGTCGCTGGTCCGGCTGGGCAACCAGCTGGCCGACCGCACGGTGGCCTCGATCTTCGTGAACCCGACCCAGTTCGCGCCGCACGAGGACTTCGACTCCTATCCGCGCGGCGAGGGACAGGACGCGGCGCTGCTGGCCCAGGCCGGCTGCGGCCTGCTGTTCGCCCCGACCGCTGCCGAGATGTATCCGGATGGCTTCTCGACCACCGTCAACGTGACCGGCGGCGTCGCCAGTCCGCTGGAAGGCCAGTCACGGCCGCACTTCTTCGGGGGGGTGGCGACGGTGGTCAGCAAGCTGCTCAACCAGTGCCGGCCCGACGTCGCCATCTTCGGCGAGAAGGACTACCAGCAGCTGGCCGTGATCAGGCGCATGGCCCGCGACCTCGACCTCGGCGTCGAGATCGTCGGCGGGCCGACCATGCGCGAGGCCGACGATCTCGCCAGGTCCTCGCGCAACGCCTACCTGACCCCGCA
>JAZJXN010000121.1:0-23391 GCA_040390885.1 Pseudomonadota bacterium
ATGGAGCAGGCCGAGGAAGCCGCAGCGGAAGCCAAACCCGAGGGCGGCGCTCGATTCCATCTCGTAGGTGAATGAGCCGTCGTTCAGGCGCAGGCGGCCGACGGCGGCGCGCAGGTCCTCGAAGTCGGCGGCGTCAACCGGGAACAGGCCGCAGAACACGACCGGCTGCACGTCCTTGAAGCCGGGCAGGGCGGTCTCGGTGCCCTTCTTCTCGTCGGTGATGGTGTCGCCGACGGCGGCGTCGGCCACTTCCTTGATCTGGGCGGTGATGAAGCCGATCTCGCCCGGGCCGAGGGACTCGACCGGAGTGTTCTTGGGCTTGAAGACGCCGACCCGGTCGACGAGGTGGGTCGACCCGTGCTGCATCATCTTGATGCGCTGGCCGGCCTTCAGGGTCCCGTCGAACACGCGGACCAGCACGACCACGCCGAGGTAGGCGTCGTACCAGGCGTCGACCAGCAGGGCCTTGAGCGGAGCGTTGGGGTCGCCCTTGGGCGCGGGCAGGCGGGTGACGATGGCCTCGAGCACGTCGTGGATGCCGAGGCCGCTCTTGGCGCTGGCCAGCACCGCGTCGCTGGCGTCGAGGCCGATGAGGTCCTCGATCTGGGCGCGCACGCGCTCGGGCTCGGCGGCGGGCAGGTCGATCTTGTTGAGGACCGGGACGATCTCGTGGTTGTTGTCGATCGCCGAATAGACGTTGGCCAGGGTCTGGGCCTCGACGCCCTGGGAGGCGTCGACGACGAGGATCGAGCCCTCGCAGGCAGCGAGCGAGCGGCTGACCTCATAGGCGAAGTCGACGTGGCCCGGGGTGTCCATCAGGTTCAGGACATAGGTCTCGCCGTCGTCGGCCTTGTACTCGAGGCGCACGGTCTGCGCCTTGATGGTGATGCCGCGCTCCTTCTCGATCTCCATGTTGTCGAGGACCTGCGCGGTCATCTCGCGCGCGGTCAGGCCGCCGGTCTCCTGGATCAGGCGATCGGACAGGGTCGATTTGCCGTGGTCGATGTGGGCCACGATCGAGAAATTGCGGATCTTGTCGAGAGGCGTCGTCATGGCGCTCGTCTATCACATTGCGCACTTATGGCGAGGGGCGGGGCTGTCGCGGCCTGGCGCAAAAATGCTGCGTCGCACAACGATACGCCCGCTTCACACTTGCGCATGTATGGAGGGACCCTAGATACGGCGGGAGCCCGACATTACTCTGGCGGGCTTTAGTCGTGCGCGAGAAGGGGAGTTCCACGTGCGAGACGGACAAGGCCGGATGGCCCGGCGGTTTGCGGTTCTTGCGTTTGTGGGGCTCGTACTGGCCGCCTGCGGCAAGGGTGACGACAAGAAGGTCGACGGCGCGACGCCGCGCGCGTCACAGACAGTCGGCGTGCAGCCGGCCGCGGTGATCAACCTGCCCCGGCGGGTGACCGCCAGCGGCAGCATCGCCGCCTGGAACGAGGTCGTCGTCGGCGCCGAGGCCGGCGGGCTCACCGCCACCCAGGTCTATGTCGATGAAGGCGCCTGGGTGCGGCAGGGCCAGCCCCTGATCAAGATGAACGACGACCTGCTGCGCGCGCAGATCCGCCAGCAGGAGGCCAATGTCGCCGCCGCCCGCGCCACCTTGGCGCAGATGGACGCGGCGCTCGGCCGGGCCCGGGAGCTGAACACCCGCGGCTACCTGGCCAAGGCCGGCCTCGACACCGCGGTCGCCAACCAGGGCACCGCCGCCGCCCAGCTTCTCGCCGCCCAGGCGTCGCTGTCCGAAACCACCACCCGTCTCGGCCAGACCACGGTCCGGGCGCCGGTCGCCGGTCTGATCAGCTCGCGCAGCGTGGTGAAGGGCCAGATCGTGGGAGCCGGAACCGAGCTGTTCCGCCTCGTCCGCGACGGCCGCCTCGAGCTCAATGCCGAAATCCCCGAGACCCAGCTCGGCGCCGTGCGCGCGGGGATGCCAGCGACGGTGTCCTCGGACCAGATGGGCCAGGTGCCCGGCACGGTGCGCATCGTCACGCCGCAGGTGAAGGCCGACAGCCGCGTCGGCATCGCCCGCATCGCGCTGTCGACCGCCGGCGGCTTCCGGCCCGGCATGTTCGCCAAGGGCGAGATCAATGTCGGCGAGCAGCCGGCCGTGACCGTGCCGCAGGCGGCGGTCGTCTATCGCGACAACAAGCCCGGAGTCTTCGTGATCGAGGGCAAGGATATCGTCCGCTTCAAGCCGATCGTCATCGGCGCCCGCACGCCCAACGCGCTCGAGGTCAGCCAGGGCCTGACCGCCGGCCAGAGGGTCGTGGTCCAGGGCGCCGGCTTCCTCGGCGACGGCGACCATGTCCGCGCCGTTCCGGCCACCCGGTAGGCTCCGATGCGCAACATCTCCTCCTGGTCGATCCGGAATCCGATCCCGGTCATCCTGCTGTTCATCCTGCTGACCATCGCGGGGATCAGCGGCTTCAACAACATGCGGATCAACAACAATCCGGATGTCGACTTTCCGCTCGTTCACGTCATGGCCGCGCGGCCGGGCGCGGCGCCGAGCGAGATGGAGACCCAGGTCACGCGGCTGATCGAGGACTCGATCGCGGGCCTTAGCGGCGTGCGCCACATGCGATCGACGATCCAGGACGGTGTCTCGACGACGGTCATCGAGTTCGAGCTCTCCACCGACGTGGAGAAGGCGACCAACGACGTCCGCAACGCCATGACCGGCCTGCGCGCCAACCTCCCGCAGGACATGCAGGAGCCGGCGGTGCAGCGCATCGACATCACCGGCGATCCGCTGATCACCTGGGTGGTGCGCTCCGGCTCGATGACGCCCGAACAGCTGTCCTGGTTCGTGGACAACGACATCAGCCGGGCGCTGCTGGCGGTGCAGGGCGTGGGCCAGGTCAACCGGCTCGGCGGCGTCGATCGCGAGATCCGCATCGACCTCGATCCAGACCGGCTGGCGTCGCTCGGCGTGACCGCCGCGCAGGTCAGCCAGGCGCTGGTCAACACCAACAACGATCTGCCCGGCGGGCGGGTGACCGTGGCCGGGTCGGAGCGGTCGATCCGTACGCTCGGCGCAGCCGGCTCGGTGCAGGAGCTGGCCGACATGCGCGTGCCGGTCGGCGCGAGCAGCGTGCGGCTGGGCGACCTGGGCCGCATCGAGGACGCCTGGACCGAGCCGCGCTCCCGCGCCCGCTTCGACGGCCAGGAGGTCGTCACCTTCGACTTCCTGCGCTCGCGCGAAGCGAGCGAGGTCAAGACCGCCGAGAAGGTCCGCAAGGAGATCGAGCGGATCGACGCGGCGCACCCCGAGCTGACCATCGAGCAGATCAACGCCAACGTCGAATACGCCGAGGAGAGCTACATCGCCTCGCTGGAGGCCGTGGGCCTGGGCGCGGTGCTGGCCTGTATCGTCGTCTGGCTGTTCCTGCGCGACTGGCGGGCGACGCTGATCGCGGCCGTGGCCATGCCGCTGTCGCTGATCCCGACCTTCGCGGTGCTGGAGCCGCTCGGCCAGTCGCTCAACATGATCACCCTGCTGGCGCTCAGCCTGACCATCGGCATCCTGGTCGATGACGCCATCGTCGAGATCGAGAACATCGTCCGCCACATGCGCGGCGGCAAGGCGCCCTATCCGGCCGCGATGGAGGCCGCCGACGAGATCGGCCTGGCCGTCGTTGCCACCACCCTGACCATTGTCGCGGTGTTCGCGCCGGTGGGCTTCATGCCAGGCATCATCGGCCAGTTCTTCAAGGCCTTCGCCCTGGCGGCGTGCGTTTCCGTGCTGTTCTCGCTGGTCGTCGCCCGGACTCTGACTCCGCTGATGGGCGCCTATCTACTCAAGCATACGCCGCACGAAGACGCGGATCCGAAGTGGATGGGCCACTATCTGAAGTGGCTGACCTGGGCGCTGAAGAACCGCTGGAAAGTGTTCCTGATGGGTGGGGTGATCTTTGTCCTCACCGCCCTGACGACGCCGTTCGTGCCCCTGGAGCTGCAGCCCTCGGCCGACCGAGGCCGGGCCGGCTTCTCGGTCGAACTGCCGCCGGGCTCGACCTTGGCCCAGACTGATGCGGTCGTCGCCCAGGTGAGCCGCGAACTGCACAAGCGTCCCGAGGTGACCAGCGTCTATGCGTCGGTCGGCGGCAGCGACGTCAACACCGCCACGGTGACCGCTGAACTGGTCGGCAAGGGTGATCGCAAGCTGAGCCAGCAGCAGTTCGTGCGCGAACTGGTGGACAGTTTCGAAGGCATCCCCGGCGCCCGCATCGGCGCGGCGCGGCAGCTGGGCGGCGGTCCGAGCGACGGCAGCAGCTACGCCTTCTCGCTGCTCAGCGACGACGGCGTGAAGCTGCAGGCGGCCGCTCGGGCAATCGAGGCCGAGATCCGGGGCGTGCCCGGCCTGGCCAACGTCGTCAACACCGCCTCGATCGCCCGGCCGGAGATCCTGGTTACGCCCAAGGCCGACGAGGCGGCGCGCCTCGGCGTGTCGGCCGGCGTGCTGTCCCAGGCCATCCGTGTCGCCACGATCGGCGACATCGACCAGTCTCTGCCCAAGTACAATCTCGGCGACCGCCAGGTTCCCATCCGCCTGCGCCTGAGCGAAGCGGGCCGCGAGGACATCACGGTGCTGCAGAACCTGCGCGTGCCGACGACCACGGGCGCCTCGGTGCCGCTGAGCGCCGTGGCCGACGTCACCTTCGGGGCCGGTCCCTCCCAGATCGACCGCCAGGACCGCTCGCGCATCGCCACCATCACCGCCGAGCTCAACGGCATCACCAGCGGCGAGGCCTCGGCCGCCGTGCACAAGCTGAAGTCGGTGCAGAACCTGCCCGAGGGCGTTCGCGAGACCGCCGCCGGCGACATCGAGTTCATCCAGGAAATGGTGATGGGCTTCGCCGGAGCCTTCATCACCGGCCTGCTGCTGATGTACGCGGTGCTGGCGCTGCTGTTCAAAAGCTTCACCCATCCGATCACCATCATGGCGGCGCTGCCGCTGGCCATCGGCGGCGCCTTCCTGGGCCTGCTGATCATGGGCAGCAGCTTCTCCATCTCGTCGTTGATCGGGGTGCTGATGCTGATGGGCATCGCCGCCAAGAACTCGATCCTGCTGGTCGAGTACGCGCTTGAGGCCATCAAGGGCGGCATGACCCGCACCGAGGCTTTGATGGACGCCGCCCACAAGCGGGCGCGGCCGATCCTGATGACCACGGTGGCCATGGGCGCCGGCATGGCGCCGATCGCGCTGGGCTTCGGCGCCGACGTCGAGTTCCGCCAGCCGATGGCCGTGGCCGTCGTCGGCGGTCTGATCACCTCGACCCTGCTGTCGCTGCTCTACATCCCGGCGATCTTCACGATCATCGACGACATGCGGAACTGGGGTCACCGTCGTCTGGACCGGATCTTCGCCGGTCAGAAGATCGCCCCCACCATGCCCGCGAGCCTTCCCGGAGCGGGCGGCATCCCCTGACTCCGGGGCTCGCGGACGGTCATGGTTAATGCGGCGTTAGGGTTCACGCCGCAAACCGGTCCCAATGGAGTGGGACTCTGGCCGCTCCAAAAGATTCGGAGCTGATCATGGACCGCCGCACCCTCATCCTCTCGAGCCTCGCCGCCGGCGTGAGCGGGTGCACGACGACGGGGTCTTCGGGCTACCAGGCGGCGGGCGGCGAGCCGTCACGCACCTACAGCTCCGAGGAGATCGTCACCGGGGCCTCCGACTTCCTGGGCGTCACCGCCGAGGCCGCCGGGGCGGCGATCGAACGCGTGTTCCAGGAGAACGGCCAGCCGACCGCCTACATCGCCGGCGAAGAGGCCTCGGGCGCGGCCACGGTCGGCGCCCGCTACGGCCGCGGCCTGCTCTACATGAAGGAGCAGCCCACGCTGGAGGTGTTCTGGCAGGGCGTGAACATCGGCTTCGACGTCGGCGGCAACGCCAGCCGCGTCTTCACCCTGTGCTACAATCTGCACTACCCGGACATGATCTTCCGCCGCTATCCCGGCGTCGAGGGGTCGGCCTACCTGGTCGCCGGGCTCGGCGTGAACTACCAGCGCGCCGACGACATCACGCTCGCCCCCATCCGCGCGGGCGTCGGCCTGCGCCTGGGCGCCAGCGTCGGCTACCTTGGCTACAGCCGCCAGCGGAAGATCAATCCGTTCTGACGATCGCTTTCCTTCTCCCTCGCGGGAGAAGGCAATGCGTCAGTGCTTGTCGGTCAGGCTGGCGATCCAGTCCATCAGCGCCAGCAGCACGCCGGACACCACGAAGGTCAGGTGGATCACCACCAGCCACAGCATCTTCGCTTCGTCGATGCCGGGCGCGTTGGCGTCGCTGGCCTCCAGGAAGGCCTTGAGCAGGGCGATCGCCGAGATGGCGACGATCGAGGCGACCAGCTTCATCTTCAGGCCGGAGAAGTCGACGGTGCCCATCCAGGACGGGCGGTCGACGGTGTCGCCGATGTCGAGCTTGCTGACGAAGTTCTCGTAGCCCGAGAAGATCACGATCAGCACCAGGTTGCCGGCCAGCGAAAGGTCGATCAGCGACAGGGCCAGCAGAATGGCGTCATCGGCGTGGGCCGTGCCGCTGAGAATGTGCGGGACCTCGTGCACGAGCTCCTGGAAGAAGATCACGATCAGGGCGAGCAGAGCGATAACCAGCCCCACGTACATCGGGGCCATCAGCCAGCGCGAGGCGAACAGCCCGCGTTCCAGCATGGTCTCGAGTTTGGGTTTGATCGACATGACGCCTCCTGATGTGGGCTTCTAGTTAGCCGGGGTGAGGCCGCCCTGCCAGCCGAAAGCCAGCCGGCGCACGAACGGGCAGGCCTCGAGCCGCCGGGCCAGGGCCTCAGCCTTGTCGTCGCCGGCGTCGTCGATCTCGAGCCGGATGGAGAGGCCGTCGCCGACCGGCTCGGCCTCGATGCGGCGGACCCGCGCCTGCAGCAGCGCCACGACGTTCAGGACGCGGGACAGGGCGTCGGGCTCGTCGGGCGCGCGCAGCAGGAACAGCCGCCGTTTGCCATCCTCGGCGTTCATGACTTCCCCCACAGGTGCTCGACCCGGCTGGAGAGCACGCCCGGCCGTTCGCCGAGGCGGTGGCAGAGGCTGACGGCGCCGTCCTCGTCGATCTGCTGCACGCGCAGCACCGCCTCGACCAGGCCGCGGCTGAGCGACTTGAGCTGGAGGTTGCAGAGCTCGGCCGGGCTAGCGGCGAGGCCGGCGCGGACGGCGTCCAGGGCCAGGGCGACGCCGCTGGCGGAGAAACGCAGGACGTGGCGCGCCTCGGGATCGTTGGCGACTTCTAGAGCGGGTGAAAGCGACATGGTGTTGGTCCTTTGAAGGGGGTGAGGGACCGACAGACCGCACAGCAAAAACCCCGCGCCGTTTCCGGAGCGGGGCTTTGTGATCTTGCGATCTGCCGGCGGTCTTTAAGACGCGCGCTGCCACTCCGGTCGGTGAGGATCGGTGATAATCATCATGGTTTTGCGCATGGTGCAGGCGGCCGTCATCGCGCCGGCCTTGCGGGCGGCGGTCAGGCGTTCGGCGATGTCGAGGCGCGAAGGCATCTCGGCAGGGCTCCGTCAGTGCGAGGGGATGGATAGGCTCGTTTCTGTACGGAGGCAAGGCGTGGACCCGTTGATGCTCCCCTCTGGGGGAGCTGTCGCCGCGAAGCGGTGACTGAGGGGGTCAAGTCACGAAACCCCCTCCGTCTCGGCTACGCCGAGCCACCTCCCCCAGAGGGGAGGAACTAGGATGAGCGCTCCAGCAGATCCCACCTGTTCCCGTACAGGTCCTCGAACACCGCCACGCTGCCGTAGGCCTCGCGACGCGGCGCTTCCAGGAACCGCACGCCCGCGGCCGCCATTCGTGCGTGGTCGGCGTCGAACGCGTCAGTGTAGAGGAACATCGCGACCCGGCCGCCGGTCTGGTCGCCCACGCGGGCTTCCTGCTCCGGCGTCGCCGCGCGGGCCAACAGCAGGCGCGGGCCGTCCGCAGACGGCGCGACGGTGACCCAGCGCTTGCCGCCGCCGAGGTCCGAGTCCTCGACCAGCACGAAGCCGGCGCGGTCCACGTACCAGGCGATCGCCTCGTCGTAGTCGCGGACGACCAGGGTGACGGCGCCGAGGCTTAAGGTCATCCGCGCAGCGTCGCGCCGGTCTTGGCCGCCGCCGCGACGACCGCCGCCGACAGCGCCTCGATCTCGGCGTCGGTCAGGGTCTTCTCGCGCGGCTGCACGGTGACCTCGACGGCGACCGACTTCTGGCCCTCGGGCACGCCCTTGCCCTGGTAGACGTCGAACACCCGCACTCCGGCGATCAGCGCCTTGTCGGCGCCGGCGACGGCCTTGACCAGGTCGCCGGACGGCTTGTCGGCCTCGACCAGGAAGGCGAAGTCGCGGGTCAGCGGCATCAGGCTGGAGAGATCCAGCGCGCCCTTGGTCTTGGTCGGCTTCTTCTTGGGCTCGGGGATGGCCTCGACCCAGATCTCGAAGCCGTAGACGGGCCCGGCGACATCGAGCGCCTTCAGCACGGCCGGATGCAGCTCGCCGAACTCGGCCAGAACCGCCTTGGGGCCGAGCTGCAGACGGGCCGAGCGGCCCGGGTGCCACCAGGACGAGGCGGAGCCCTGCGCCGTCTGCAGCGAGGCCACGGGCGCCCCGAGCTCTTCAAGCAGGGCCAGCAGGTCGGTCTTCACCGTGAACACGTCGTCGGCGGGGCGCTTGTCCCAGCCGCGCGGCGCATGCGGCGCGATGATGGCGCTGATGGCCAGGCGCTGGTCCTGCGGACGGTCGCCGCCGAAGATCGGGCCGACCTCGAACAGCGCCACGTCCGGGAAGCCGCGCCGGGCGTTGCGGCCGGCCGCCGCGATCAGGTTGGGCAGGATCGAGGGGCGCATGGTGTCGATCTCGGCCGACATCGGGTTGGCCAGCACCAGTTCGTCGGCGCCGCCGCCAAACAGCCTGGCCGTGGCGTTCTCTGTGAACGACCAGCTCAGCACCTCGGCATAGCCGGCATCGGCCAGGGCGCGGCGCGCGACGCGGGCGCGGTTCTGGCGCGCGGTCAGCACGCCGCCGGCCCCGCGGGCGACCTCGGGCAGCGGCGTGGCGGGCAGGGCGTCGAAGCCGGCGATGCGCGCGACCTCCTCGACGAGGTCCGCCTTGCCCTCGACATCGCGACGCCAGGTTGGCGGCGTCACGGTCAGGACGGGGTGGCTCGCGTCGATCGCGAAGCCGAGCTTGGCCAGGATGTCGATGACGCCCTCGCGCGGGATCGACAGGCCGGCGAGTTGGTGGACATAGCCAGGATCGAACTGGATCGGTCCGGGCGCGGCCGGGGCCTCGCCGGCGACGACGACCTCCGACGGCTCGCCGCCGCAGAGCTCGAGGATCAACCTGGTCGCCAGCTCGATGCCATCGACTGGCGAGGCGGGATCGACGCCGCGCGCGAAGCGGTACTGGGCGTCGGAGTTGATGCCGGTCACCCGGCCGGTCTGGGCGGTGCGGATCGGGTCGAACCAGGCGCTCTCGACGAACACGTCGACGGTGTCTTCCGAACAGCCGGTGCTCTCACCGCCCATGACGCCGCCGATGCCGATCGGGCGCTCGCCGCCGGCGTCGGCGATGACCGACATCTCCGGCGTCAGGTCATAGGTCTTGCCGTCCAGCGCGATCAGCTGCTCGTCCCTGTGTGGCGCGGGCGAGGGCTGGTCGTTGCCCGTCGGTTCGGCCGGGCCGCGGCCGAGGCGGGCCTCGATCGTGGTCCCGACGAGCTTGGCCATGTCGTAGACGTGCAGCGGCCGGGCGCGGTCGTAGGTGTTGAGGTTGGTGATATCGACCAGCGTGTTGATCGGGCGCAGGCCGACAGCCTTCAGCCGCGCCTGCAGCCAGGCCGGCGAGGCGCCGTTCCTCACGCCGCGGATGACCCGGCCGGCGAAGATGTGGCAGGCGTCGCCATCGACCTTGACTGTGATCGGGCAGGGGAACGTGCCGGGTACCGGTTCGATCGCCGGCGTCTTGAGCCGGCCGACGCCGGCGGCTGACAGGTCGCGGGCGATGCCGCTGACGCCGAGCCAGTCCGGACGATTGGGCGTGACCTCGAAGTCGATCACCGCCTCCTGCGCCAGGGCCTCCGCGGCGGGCATGCCGACCGGGAAGCTGTCAGGCAGTTCGAGGATGCCGTCGGACTCGTCGGCGGTCTCCATCTCGGCGGCCGAGCAGAGCATGCCGTTGGACACCACGCCGCGCACCGGCTTCTCGACCAGGGTGACGCCCAGGCCGGGCACATAGGCGCCGATCGGGGCGTAGATGGTGGTCAGGCCCGCACGGGCGTTCGGCGCCCCGCAGACGATCTCCTTGCGGCCGTCGACGGTGTCGACCTGGCAGACGCGCAGGCGGTCGGCGTTCGGGTGCTGGACGGCCTCGACGATCTTCGCGACCGTGAACGGGGCCAGCTTGGTCGCCGGATCGGTGACATGCTCGACCTCGAGGCCGGCCATGGTCATGGCGTCGACCACCTGCGAGACGCTGCAGTTGGTGTCGAGATGGTCCTTGAGCCAGGAAAGGGTGAATTTCATCTACTTGGTTTCCAGGGCCGCGATCTGGTCGAGGAACTCGCTCGAGCCGGCGAAGCCGACGGCGACGAAGCCGCAGCCCGTGAAGGTGCAGTCCTCGAACGGCAGGGCGCCGACGATCTTGCCCGGCGCGCCCGAACGGACGGTCAGCGCGCGGACGTCGCCGCCGCTGTAGCCGAAGTTGGTCGCCTCGAAGGTGCAGCGGCCCATGACCGCGATCACCACCGGCCCTTCCAGGCGGCAGTCGGTGAACGTGATGTTGCGGACCCGCGCCTTGCCCGCCTTCATCGTCTCGCGGAACAGGTCGTACAGGTTGACGGTGACCTTCTCGAACGCGGTCGCGGTCAGGTCGGTGGCGGCGGGATAGTAGGAGCCTTCGGCGGCGCTCGAGTCGGTCATCAGCTCAGTCCCGTCGCGGGGTTGGGCGCCTGGAAGGCGCTGAATCCGTAGTGTGAAAGCCAGCGGGTATCGCTCTCGAACATGTCCCGCAGGTCGGGCATGCCGTACTTCAGCATCCCCAGACGGTCGATGCCGAGGCCGAAGGCGAAGCCTTGGTAGATGTCCGGGTCGATGCCGCACTGGCGCAGGACGTTGGGATGGACCATCCCGCAGCCGAGGATCTCGAGCCAGTCGCTGCCCGTGCCGATGCGGATCTCGCCGCCCGAGCGGTCGCAGCCGATGTCCATCTCGGCGCTGGGCTCGGTGAACGGGAAGTGGTGCGGCCGGAAGCGGCTGACCACGCCCGAGACCTCGAAGAAGCGGGCGATGAAGGTTTCCAGCGTCCACTTCAGGTGACCCATGTGGATGCCCTTGTCGATGACCAGGCCTTCCATCTGGTGGAACATCGGCGTGTGCGTCGCGTCGCTGTCGCAGCGATAGGTGCGGCCGGGCACGACGATGCGGATCGGCGGCTCCATAGCGCTGGCGATCCAGGGCGCCGGGGCCGCGGCGTTGGTGCGGTTCATGGCCCGCACCTGCACCGGACTGGTGTGGGTGCGCAGCAGCTTACGCTCCCCATCCGGACCCGGATTGAAGAAGAAGGTGTCGTGCATCTCCCGCGCCGGGTGCTTCTCTGGGAAGTTCAGGGCGGTGAAGTTGTTGAAGTCGGTCTCGATGTCCGGGCCTTCGGCGACCTGGAAGCCCATCTCCGCGAAGATGGCGATCATCTCGTCCTGCACCTGCATGGTCGGATGCACCGAGCCCTTGCGGCGGGCCGGCGCGGGCAGGGTCAGGTCGAGGCGCTCCGAGGCGAGGCGCGCATCGAGCTCGGCCGCTTCGAGGGCGGCCTTGCGCGCGCTGATGGCGGTCTGGACGCGGTCGCGCAGGCCGTTGATGGCGGGGCCGGCTTCCTTGCGCTCGTCAGGACTCATCGAGCCCAGGGTCTTAAGCAGGCCCGAGATGGAGCCGGACTTGCCAAGCGCGGCGACGCGGACGGCCTCGAGCGCGGCGACATCGCCGGCGGCGGCGACCTGGGCCGACAGCTCGGCTTCGAGAGTGTTGAGATCGGTCATGAGGCGTTTGATCTAGAGCATTCGGTGAAGCGGTGAAACCGGTGGCTGAGGGGCTTTGCGTCCTTCGAGACGCTCGCTCGATGCTCGCTCCTCAGGATGACTGACTCACAAGCTCGTCAGGTGAGGAGCGGACCCTCGGGTCCGAGTCTCGAACACGCACGACAAGCAAAAAGCCCCCCGGCTCGCACCGGAGGGCTTTTCAAACTCGAGGGACGAGGTGTCCCCAGACCTTAAGCCAGCGCGGCGCGAACCTTGTCGGCGATGGCCTTAAAGGCGACCGGATCGGCGCCGGCGATGTCGGCCAGCACCTTGCGGTCCATCTCGATGCCCGACAGGTCGAGACCGTGGATGAACTGCGAGTAGGTGAAGCCTTCAAGACGCGCAGCGGCGTTGATGCGCTGGATCCACAGGCTGCGGAAGCTGCGCTTGCGGACCTTGCGGTCGCGGTAGGCGTACTGGCCGGCCTTGTCGACAGCGGCCTTGGCCGTGCGGATGGTGTTCTTGCGACGCCCGTAGAAGCCCTTGGCTTGAACGAGAACCTTCTTGTGCTTGGCGTGGGCGGTAACGCCCCGTTTGACGCGAGCCATTTCTCAGCGCTCCTTCTTACAGGCCGTAGGGCAGGTAGGACTTGATCGTCTTCGTATCCGAAGCGCTCATGACCTTCGTGCCGCGCTGTTGGCGGATGTATTTGCCGTTGTGGCTGATCAGGCGGTGGCGCTTGCCGGCGACGCCGGCCTTCAGCTTCCCAGTGGCCGTGATCTTGAAGCGCTTTTTGGCGCCAGACTTGGTCTTCAGTTTGGGCATTTTGCTCAGGGCCGAAACCCTGTCCTCTGGAAACGCAGCAAGAACCGCCAAGGCATGCCTTTGGCCCGGCAGTTCGGGAAAGGCGGGGCTAATACGGCAAAGACTCGATTTAGGCAAGCTCAGCGGCAAAGGCAGGCGGGCGGCGCACCTCCAGCATCCGGATTGACACACGGGCGGCCCCAGGAGTTTATTCAACCGAGGAGTTGAATAATGATCGCCACCGCCCAGACCCCGCTCGACCAGGCCCTGGTCGCCATCGCCGATCCGACCCGCCGGGCCATTCTCGCGCGTCTGGCGACGGGGGAGGCGCGGGTCACCGAGTTGGCCGCGCCTTTCGCGATGTCGTTGAACGCGGTGTCCAAGCATATCCGGGTCCTGGAACAGGCGCAGCTGGTGGCGCGCCGGCGGCAAGGGCGGGAGCACCTGCTCTCGATCAACCCGCGCGGGCTGGACGAGGCGTCCGGCTGGATCGAGGCGCAACGCGCGATGTGGGCCGGCACGCTGGAGCGGCTTGATGCCCTGCTTCAGGCCGAGGACAGGGAGATGCCAAGATGACGAAGAAGACCGTGCCGCTGACGGTGACCCACCGCTTCGCCGCCTCGCCGGAGCGGGTGTTCGACGCCTGGCTCGATCCGGCGAAGGCGAGGCTCTTCCTGTTTGCCACCCCGACCGGCGAGGTCGTCCGCTGCGAGATCGACGCCCGCGTCGGCGGGTCCTTCGTCGTCGTCGACCGCCGCGACGGCGAGGATGTCGAGCACGTCGGCCGCTGGCTGGAGCTCGATCGACCGCGACGGCTGGCCTTCGTGTTCTCGGTCCCCAAGTACGACGCAGAGGCCGATCCCGATTCGACGCCGGTGGTGGTGGAGATCAAGCCGCTGGCCGACGGCGGCTGCGAGGTCACGCTCACGCATCAGGTCTGGGCTCAGTACGTCGAGCAGACGAGGGGTGGCTGGACGATGATCCTGGGCAACCTCGCGAAGGCGGTGGCCGCCTAGACCCGCGATCGCTTCATCGCCTTGGCGACCTGCCAGGCCATGAACAGGGCCGGCACGCAGAGGCCGGCGGCGACAGCGAACGGCGCGTTCGGGCCGAAGGTCATGAACAGCGGCGCGGCGGTCAGCGGACCGATGATCCTGGCCAGGGCGCCGGTGGCGGTGTTGAGGCCCATCATCTCGCCCTGACGGTCGGACGACGAGGCCTTGGAGATGATCGCGCCGATATTGGGGAAGGCCAGCGACTGGCCCAGCGCCACGGTGATCATCCCGACAACGGCCATCTGCCAGGCCACGGCGAACGGCTGCAGCGCGAAGCCGAAGAAGATCAGCACCAGCCCGATCATCAGCGTCGTGGTCTCGCCGAAGCGCTTGGCCATGGCCCCGGTCAGGAAGCCCTGGGCGGTGGCGGCCGTGATGGCGATGGCGAAGAAGCAGAAGCCGATCTGCCGGGGCCCCCAGCCGAATCTCGCCTCGGCCCACAGGCCGAAGGTGGCCTCCATGCCCGCGAAGCCGGCCATCGAGATCAGGGTCACACACAGGGTCCGCCAGATCACCGGATGGGCGACGGCGTCGCTGAGCCCGTCCAGCCGGCCGCGGCGCGGCGCGTCCTTGTGGACGTGGCGGGTCTCGCGCACGAACAGGAGCACGCCGATCCCGGCGGCGATGGCCAGGGCGCAGGCGAACAACAGCGGCGGCCGGAAGCCCGCCGTGCCCATCTCCTCGTGGGCCAGGATGCCGCCGATCGAGGGGCCGGTCATGAAGCCGAGGCTAAACGCCGCGCCCATCAGCCCCAGCCGCGCCGCGCGGCGATCCGGCGGGGTGACGTCGGCGATGTAGCCCTGGATGGTCGAGATGTTGCCGGTCAGGATCCCGCCGGTGAGTCGGATCAGGCAGGCGATCCAGAGGTTGGGGGCGAACACCAGCAGGATGTAGGTGAGGGCGTTGCCGAAGATGGTGATCATCAGCACCGGCCGCCGGCCGATGCGGTCGGACAGCCGGCCCCAGATCGGCTCGGCGAAGAAGTTGCCCACCGAATAGGCCGCGAACAGCACGAACACCTGCCAGTCCGGCGCGCCGAACGACTTGGCGTAGAACGGCAGCAGCGGAATGATCACGCCGAAGCCCGCGATGTTCACGAACACCACGGTCAGCAGTACGTAGAGCGCCCGGCTGTCTCCCTTGTCGGGGAGGCCGGGTGCGGTCTGTGGCGCATCGGCGGACATGAGGCCTCGTGCCTACGCCCGCCCCGTCGGCAGGGCAAACCGAAAGGTCGGTTTGGCGGCTCGCGGTTTTGCAGAAACCCGACCAGCGGGTGTTTCAAAGCATCGGTGTGCGCGACAGCAAAACGCCCCGACCTTGCGGGCCGGGGCGTTGCTTGTCGTCGGCGATGTCTGGAGCCTAGCGCGGCGCCAGGATCATGATCATCTGGCGGCCTTCCATGCGAGGCTCGTACTCGCACTTGGCGACCTCGTCGAAGTCCGCCCGCACCTTCTGCAGCAGTTTCATGCCGAGCTCGGGGTGGGCCATTTCACGACCGCGGAAGCGCAGGGTCACCTTGACCTTGTCGCCCTCCTCGAAGAACCGGCTCATGGAGCGGGCCTTCACCTCGTAGTCGTGGACATCGATGTTGGGGCGGAGCTTGATTTCCTTGAGCTCGACCACCTTCTGCCGTTTGCGCGCCTCGTTCTTCTTCTTCTGCTCCTGGAACTTGAACTTGCCATAGTCCAGGATCTTGCAGACGGGCGGGTTTGCGCCGGGGACGATCTCGACCAGGTCGAGTCCGACCTCCTCGGCCGCCTCAAGCGCGGCGCCGATGGGCATCTCACCCTGCTTCTCGCCATTCTGATCAATCAGAAGAACGCGGGGGACGCGAATGTCTTCGTTCATCCGCGGCCCGTCTTTCACGGGCGGCGTATTATTGGGACGGCGAATAGGCGGTGCTCCGGAGCTGTTGTGCACGAGAGAGCGCGGCCCGCCGAAGCGTTCCGCGTCTGAAGGTGGATATATGACCCTCCCACCCCCTCCGATCAAGCACTGCTGGAAGACAGTGGGCAAAGATCACAAGCCTGCGAGTTCGGGAGGCGCCCGCGGTTTTGCCGGAACCGGCGCGTTGCGGGGCTGTTTCCCGCCCCATGGCCCGTGAAACGCGGGCCCTCTGCAACAGCATGCCACGGGAGATACGTCATGGCCGACAATCGTAACGAAGGCTGGCGCGGCCAGCGCGGGTGGGGCGAGAACAGCGGCTCGCGCGGTCACTACGGCGACCAGCGCCAAGAGAACGGGTCCTACGACGACGGCCGTTTCGGCCGTGAACCGGCGGTCGACTACAACGACAGCCGTTCGATGGGCGGCTATGGGCGGCAGCCCGACCGCTACGCCTCGGATGGACGCAGTTATCGCGACGACGATCGCGACTACCTGACCTCAGGCCTGCGCGCTGGCGGACAGAGCGATCGGCCCGAGGACTACGGCCGCTATGGCCAGGGTGGTTCGCGAGCCTATGGCGATCGTTATCGTTCGGGCGGGCCGCGCGCCTACGGTGACGCGCCCTACCCCTATGGTTCGCGGGACGAGGAGCGCGCCGGCGCCCATGAGGGGCGGCGGGATCGCGGCTATGGCTACGGCGCCCGCCCGGGCGAGGACCGCAGCTTCAACGCCGGCCACAACCAGTACCTCGAGGCGGTGACCGATGGCGACGACTCGCCGGGCGAGCACAAGGGCCGCGGGCCCAAGGGATACCGCCGCTCGGACGACCGCATCCGTGAAGACATCAACGACCGCCTGACTGACGACGGCCGGCTCGACGCCACGCATGTCGACGTCCAGGTAATCGAGGGCGAAGTCACGCTGACGGGTACGGTCGACAGCCGCGAAGCCAAGCGCCGGGCCGAGGATATCGCCGAGCGCGTCACCGGCGTCGGCGACGTGCAGAACAACCTCCGCATCAATCGCGGTGGCGGGATCAACGACCAGACCGCCGCCTCGACGGCGATCTGACGAGACAGCGCCCCGCCTTCACCGGCGGGGCGTTTTTCTAGGGGCGGGGCAGCAGCGACCAGGCCGCCGTGGCCACCGTCTGCACCGACAGCTCTGCCAGGGTCGCGGCCTGAAGCACGGCGACGTGGCCGCGCGGGGCGGTGATCATCGAGTCGGGGCCGTCGACGACCAGGGCGATCGTCGGGGCGCCGGCCGCGGCGATCAGGTGCATCGGCCCGGTGTTGTTGCCCACCGCCAGGGCGGCGCGGGCGCCGAGCACGGCGATCTGGGCGAAGTCAGTGCGGCCGGTCAGGTCGCGGGCCTGGCCGACAGCCTTCTGAATGACCCGGGCCATGCTGCTTTCCTGAGGGCCGCCGACGACGACGATGTCGTAGCCGCGGCCCCGCAGCAGGCTTGCCAGTTCGGCATAGTGCCGGATCGGCCAGCGCTTCTCAGGCCGGCCTTCGCCGCCGCCTGGAACCAGGAGCACGAACGGGCGCGGCGCGGCGCCGCCGGGCACGGGCCGAGGCGAGGGGGCGCGGCGCACGATCCAGCCGAGGTCAGGGCCCGGCGCGTCGCCGGGCTGGGTCGGGGCATCGGGCCAGATGCCCGCGACCTGCAGCTGCTGGGCCTGGCGCTCCAGGGTGTGCATCTGCTCGCGCTCGGCGTTCGCGTAGCGAAGCCGCGCTCCGCGCGCCGCGCCGGACCAGGCTGGCGGGAAGGGGCGCAGCATGTGGAACAGGAACTTGCTCCAGCCGGAGCTCTCAAGGTCGTAGACGCGGCTGAAGCGCGCGCGCTTGATCTCGCCGCGCAGGGCCAGCCACTCGCCGGGCGAGCCCGGGTGACCGGTGGTCCAGACATCGTTGAAATAGGGGCTGGCCTTGGCCAGGCCCTCGAACTGCGGAATGGTCAGCAGGGTGATGCGCGCCCGCGGGTGAGCCACGCGGATCCGCTTCATCGCGGTCAGAGAGAGCACGAATTCGGCGATGGTCCCCGCCTGGATGACCAGGACCTGCCTGATCTCCGCAGTCACTGCCGCCCCTCCAGCACCCGGAGATAGACGTCGAGCGTGGCGTCGCACATGGCGTCGACGGAATAGAGCCGCCGCGCGCGCGAGGCGGCGAACTGGCCCATGGCGCGACGGCGCACCCCGCCCGCGTCGATAGCGGCGGACATGGCCTTGGCCCAGGCGGCGTCGTCGCCGGGGGCGACCTTCCAGCCGGTTTCGCCCTCGAGCACCGTCTCCACCGCGCCGCCATGATTGGAGACGATCACCGGCCGCTCCATGATCTGCGGCTCGACAGCGGCGCGGCCGAAGGACTCCGGCTTCAGCGTCGGCAGCAGCGCGATGTCGCAGACGAGGAAGGCGGCCGGCATGTCGTCGCAGTGGCCGACCACCTTGACCGCGTCGGTCAGGCCAGCCGCGGCCACGGCGGCCAGGATCTCTTCCCGGTACCCGGTGCGGCCCTGGTCGTCCCCAGCGAAGACGATGACGAAATCCTGGCGCTCGGCGTCGCGCATCATCCGCGCCGCCTCGACGATCGAGAGATGGCCCTTGATCGGCGACAGCCGGCCCCCGAGCACGAACACCAGGCGCGGATCGTCCGCGGGCAGACCCCAAGCCGCGCGCAGGGCCTCGACCCGGGCGGCGGGCACCTTGCGCGGATCGAAGCGCGTCAGGTCGACGCCCCGCGGAATGGTGACCACGCGGGCCGGGTCCACGGCGTGCTCGGCCAGCAGGTGGTCGCGGGTGTATTCGGAGTTGGCGATGACCAGATCGCCCTTGGTCATGACCGCGTTGTACCAGCGCTTCAGCCTGCTGTTGGCCTTGTAGATGCCGTGGTAGGTGGCGACGAACGGCACGCCCGTCGCGTGGGCGGCCCACAGCGCGCTGAAGGCCGGCGCCCGTGAGCGGGCGTGGACCACGCTGACGTTCTCCTTGCGGATCAGGTCGATCAGCCGGGCGGTGTTGCCGAGCATCACCAGCGGGTTCTTCGAATGGACCGGCATCTGGGCCAGGCGGCCGCCGTCCTGTTGCAGCCGCGCCGCCATCCGCCCGCCCCGCGTGGCGACCAGCGCCTTGCCGCCGGCGGCGATCACCGCGTGGGCGACGTCGATCGTCGTCTGTTCCGCGCCGCCGGTCTCGAGTTCCGGCGTCACCTGAAGCAGTGTGAAATCTGGGGGCAGGGCTGTCACGCGCCTTGCATAGCGCGTGCGGCGCGGCGGTAAAATGGCCGTTTCCAACAAGGGTGACCCAGCGGATGGCCGAGACCACGGGATTTCTCGATCAAGGCGACGGCGAGCAGGTCGCCTGGAGGCGCGTGGACGGGGCCGGACCCACAGTGGTCTGGCTTGGCGGCTTCATGTCGGACATGGCCGGGACCAAGGCCCAGGCCCTGGCCGACTGGGCGCTGGCCGCGGGCCGCGCCTTCCTGCGGTTCGACTATCTGGGCCACGGCGAGTCGAGCGGCGCCTTCCGCAACGGGACCATCACCCGCTGGCGCGAGGACAGCCTGGCCGCCGTGGAGGCCCTGACGGAGGGGCCGCTGGTGCTGGTCGGCTCGTCGATGGGCGGCTGGATCGGGTGCCTCGTCGCGGCAGTGATTCCCGAGCGGCTGCACGCCATGGTGCTGATCGCCCCGGCGGCCGACTTCACCGAACGGCTGATGAAGCCGGGTTTCCCGCCCGAAGCCTTCGACGCCCTCGCCGCCGACGGCGTCTGGATGCGGCCTTCGCCCTACGACGACGCCGGCTATCCGATCACGGCAGAGCTGCTCGACGACGGCGCCCGCTGGTCGATCCTGCCCGGGCCCGTGCCGATCGAGGTCCCGGTGCGCGTACTGCAGGGCCGCGAGGACCCGGACGTGCCGTGGACCCACGCGCTTGAGCTCGCCAATGCGCTGAAGGGCGAGGACGTGGTCTTCACCCTGATCAAGGACGGCGACCATCGCCTGAGCCGGCCGCAGGACATCGCGCGGCTGCTGAGCACCATCGAAGAGGTTCTCTAGCTGTCATCCTGGACGCCGCAGGCGATCCGGGGCCCGGCGCGCGGAGGCTGGGTCCCGGCTCTCGCCAGGCTTCGGCCGGGATGACAACAAGGGTCACCCCCAGAAGGCCGCGATTCTCGCCGCCTCGGCCTGGCCTTGCGCGTAGCCGGCCCTGGCGATGGCCTCGCGATTGGCGCCGTCCATCAGGTTCGGACCAAACGCCTCGCCGGCGGCGGCATCGGGGATGATCAGCGCGGTCTCGCGGCCGGCGGCGTGGAGCCTGGCGCGCTCGCCCTCGATGCCGGCGAGCATCGCCGGTGCGAAGGCCGGCGGGACCACGGCGACGATGACGACCTTGTCGTGCGCGTGAGCGACGTCGGCGTTGGTGCCCGAGCGCATACCGCCATCGATCCAGCGGCGACCGTCGATGGTGATCGGCGGGAAGATGCCGGGCACCGAACAGGACGAGGCGACGCCCCGGACGAGCGGCGCGGCGGTGCTCTCGTTCCAGACCACGAACTCGCCGGTCTCGGCGTCGATGGCGGTGCAGGCGAAGCCCCTGGGCCAGGGGCGCTCACCCTCGAAGGCCGGCCCGAACCCGGAGATAAAGGCGTCTTCGCTGATGGTCTGGGCGTCCAGCGCGAGCTTGCCGAACTCGGCCATCAACGCCGTCGGAGCCGGTTCGCCGGGCGGCTTGCGCATCATCAGACCCATCAGGCCGCTGAGATCCGGGGCGGGGCCCGACGGTCCGGCGCTTTCGCGCACGACGGAAGCGTAGCCCAGCTCGGCGGCGAACAGCGCGGCCGGATCCCTATGCATGGCGATCTGGGCGCCGACAAAGGACCCGGCCGAGGTGCCGAGAATCCAGTCGGCGTGATGGACGTCGACACCGCCTTCGGCCAGCCCGGCCAGCAGGCCCGTCTCCCAGGCGATCCCCACCGGTCCGCCGCCGCCCAGCACCAAAGCCTTGCTCATGTCTCGTCGCTAGCTCTCGTTGTTTTCGGCAGCGTAGATCGCCGTCAGCCCTTCGCGATAGCTGGGAAAGCGCGGTCGCCAGCCCAGTTCCGCCTTGGCGCGGGCGTTCGAGACCCGCTTGTTATCGCCCCAGAAGCGGCGCGCGGCCGGGGGCAGGGCGGTCTCGTCGAAGGGGATCGTGGCCGGGGCCTCGGCGCCCATCAGCGCGCTGGCCCAGGCGTTGAGCACATGTGGCGGGGCCGGGTCGTCGTCGCAGAGATTGTAGGCGCGGCCGGCGTGCGGCCGCGCGATGGAGGCGGCGAGTCCGGCGGCGATGTCGTCGACATGGATGCGGCTGAACACCTGGCCTGGCTTGACCATGTTGCGCGACCGTCCTTCGCGCAGGCGGTCGAAGGTCGACCGGCCGGGGCCGTAGATGCCGGGCAGGCGGAAGATCTGCACCGTCAGCCCCATGCCGCGTCCGACCTCCAGCCAGTCGCGCTCGGCCGCGACACGGCGGGCGGCCTCTGGCGAGCGGGCGCTCAAGGGGCTGTGCTCGAAGGCCCAGCGGCCCTCGCGGTCGCCGTAAACGCCGGTGGTCGACAGGTAGCCGATCCAGTCGGGGAAGGCGTTCGCCTGGGCGAGCGCCGGGACGAGCGTATTGAGGCCCGGACAGCCGTGGTCGTCGGGCGGGGCGGTGACGAGGATCGCCTGCATCGGCGGCGCGGCGACGAGGGCGGCGCGGTCATTGGCGTCCAGGGGCGTGACGCCATGGGCGCGGGCGAGGTCGGCAGAGTCCGCAGATCGCACCGCGGCCCATACGTCCCAGCCCTGTCCCAGCATCAGCCGGGCCATGGCCTGGCCGGTGAACCCGAAACCGAAGACGAGCAGGTTCGGCAAGCGCGCATCCTTCCGCCCGGGGCAGTCCCCGACAGGGAAGAAGTAGCGGCTGGCGGAGTCAGGGCCAAGGGTGACTGAAGGAGAGGCGCGGCGGCTACTGGCGGAACCGCCGCGCCCCTCACTCCGACCCTGCATCCCCTTGACGGGCTTCGCAGGGCCACCTCTCACAAGCGGAGAGGAACCGGACCGTTCGCCGCTAGGCGACGGTGAGCTTCACGTCGATGTTGCCGCGGGTGGCGTTGGAGTAGGGGCAGACCTGGTGGGCGGTCTCGACCAGCTTCTCGGCCGCCTCGCGGTCGAGGCCAGGCAGGCTGACATTCAGCGCCACTTCGAGGCCGAATCCGCCGGTGGCGTTCGGGCCAATGCCGACCTGGACCGTCACGCCCTGGGCGCGGGCCACGAAGCGCAGGGCGCTGTCGAAACTGGCGGCGTAGCCCGCGGCGAACAGTTGCTCTGGATTGGTCGCGCCGGCCGTGCCGGGGCCGCCCAGGCCCTTGGGCGTGGACAGGGCGACGTCGAGGACGCCGTCGTCCGACTTGGCGGAGCCGTCACGGCCCCCGGAGGCGGTGGCGGTGGCGGTGTAGAGGACGGGCATCGGTTCGGCTCCAATTAGATTGTATGCAACCTAATTGGGCGTGGGCGCAGAGTTTGGCAAGGGGGTGGGACAGACACCTGCGGTGTCTGTCCCTTAGAGCAATTCCAGGATCGCCTTGCGGGCGGCGGCGCCGAGGTCTTCCCGCTGCAGCGCGAACGCGACGTTGGCGCGGAGCAGGCCGATCTTGTCGCCGCAGTCATAGGTCACGCCCTCGTACTCCAGCGCGTGGAAGCTCTCGAGCGCCATCAGCCGCGCCATGGCGTCGGTGAGCTGGATTTCGCCGCCGGCGCCCGTCTGCTGGTCGCTCAGCAGGCTGAAGATCTCCGGCTGCAGGACGTATCGGCCGGAGATGAACAGGTTCGAGGGTTCGGTCCCGGGGGCCGGCTTCTCGACCATGCCGGTCATGCGGTTCAGCCGGCCGTCCTGGCCGTCCAGCGCGACGATGCCGTACTTGTGCGCCTCGCCCTCTGGCGCCGGCTCGACGACGATGATGTTGCCGCCGACCTGGTTGTAGGCGTCGATGGCCTGGGCAAGGGCGGGCCTCGGCGCATGCATCAGCATGTCGGGCAGCATCACCGCGAACGGCTCGTCGCCGATGATGTCGCGCGCGCACCAGACCGCGTGGCCGAGACCGAGAGGGGCCATCTGGCGCACGAAGCTCATCTCGCCGGGCCGCGGCAACTCGCCCTGGATGTCGGCGAGGATGTCGAGCTTGCCCTTGGCCTGGAGCTGGGTCTCCATCTCGACGTGATGGTCGAAGTAGTCCTCGATCGCGCCCTTGCCGCGACCGGTGACGAAGACGAAGTGCTCGATCCCCGCCGCGCGACCCTCGGCCACGATGTAGGACAGGATCGGCCGGTCGACGACGTTGAGCATTTCCTTGGGTGTGGTCTTGGCCCCGGGCAGGACGCGTGTGCCAAGGCCGGCGACGGGCAGGACAGCTTTGCGAACAGGTCTCATGCTATCGAGGTATCCGACCAACGATGACAAATCTAGCGTCGCGTCGGGAACGATGGCGCCGGGGGGCGGTTGAGGGCGGTACGACGGATGGAGACTTCAGCGTGCCGAAAACCCCCTTGGCGATGGCGTTCGCGGCCTTCGCCGTTCTCGCTCTAGCCGCTTGCCAGAAG
>JAZJXN010000121.1:23453-63625 GCA_040390885.1 Pseudomonadota bacterium
CCCACGACCGGCAATCCCGCCAGCGACGAAATCTCCTCACCGGCGGTCGACACCCGGATCAACCCGCCGCCCGTGGAGACCGTGGGAACCCCGCCGCCGCCGCAGGCCGAGGCGATGACCTCGCCCCCGGTGACGGCAGCCCCGCCGACAGAAATTCCCCATCCCGGCCCGGCGTCACGGCCACCCCGTTAGGTCTGTGCAGCGCGCGTGCGTCATGCCCACGCCGCATTTTCAGGCGATTGAGTGAGCCGAGCGCCGTGTCCTCCCCCAGTTGCGCAGCGTCGGCCGCGTTGACCGTCGCGGCGACCTATGGAAGACGGATGGGGCGTAGAATGGGACGTCGAACGGATCGAAGCGCCAAGTCGGGCGCGGCGGTCGTCCGTCCAGGGGCCAGGTTTTGAACTTCTTCTCCCGTCTCTGGAAAACACCGGCCCCCTCCAGGCCCGTGGCGCTGGAGAGCCGCCGGGTCTTCGCGATCGGCGACGTGCATGGCTGCAACGATCTGCTGGTCGCCCTGCTCGACAACATCCTCGCCTCGCGCCGGCCGGGTGAAACCGCGCCGCTGATCGTCATGCTCGGCGACTACGTCGACCGCGGACCTGACTCCAGGGGCGTGATTGATCGCCTGATCCAGTTGCGCGCCGAGATGCCGGGCGCCCGCTTCCTCTGTGGAAACCACGAGGAGGCGATGCTCCGCTTCCTGCAGGACATGGAAGCCGGCCTGGTCTGGTCGACCTATGGCGGCAAGGCGACGATGCGGTCGTACGGCGTCGAGCCGCCCGCCGACGACAACGACCTGCCCGCCTGGCAGGCCGCGCATGACCGTCTGGTCGAGGCTGTTCCGGAGGCTCACAAGCGCTTCCTGTGGAGCCTCGAGGACTCGATCGAGCTCGGCGACTACCTGTTCGTCCATGCCGGGGTTCGCCCCGACAAGCCGCTGAACGCCCAGAGCGCCAAGGACCTGCGGTGGATCCGCGAGCCGTTCCTGTCCGACACCAGGCGACTGGAAAAGGTGATCGTGCACGGTCACACGCCAGCGACCGAGCCCTATGCCGACGAGCGCCGCATCGGCGTCGACACCTGGGCCTACAACACGGGCGTGCTGACCGCGGTCGAGCTTTCCGGCGAGCAACGCGCCTTCATCAGCGCCAGCCGCGACGGGGAGGTGGTCCGGCTGGACCGGGAAGAGCTGGACGAGGACGAGGCCTAGCCGTCGCCCGTTCCGGCCTGCAGTTCGAGGACTGCGCCAAGGATATGGTAAAGCGAGCTGGCCGGCGCCGGTTCGTCCTGGAACAGGCCATCCGCGCCGAGCTTGTCGCGCCACAGCCCCGGCGTCGGCGTCTGCAGATAGACCCACAACGCCTTCGCCGCCTGGCGAACCTCGTCCTCGCTGCCCTTGCCGATCCGCAGCATGGCCACGGCGGCCCGCAGCCACTCGGTCTGCGGCCAGAGCCGTGCGCTCGGCTGGCGGACGCTGAGGTCGGTCCACAGCTCGTTTACGGCCACGCCGCGCTTCTGATCGATCCCGCGACGGCCGGCGGCCATCAGGCCGTCGATGGCGGCGGCCACATCCTTGCCGCCGCGCAGGCGTGACCAGGTCAACAGCAGCCAAGCCCATTCGAACTGGTGCCCGGGCTCAATGAAGCGGCCGTCGTCACCAGCCGCTGGATTCCAGGCCTCGTTGAAGACCTCGCGCAGGAAGCCGCCTTCGGGGTCGATAAACTTCTCGAGCGCCAGGGCCACGATCTCGTCGGCGACCTCGCCCCAGGCCGGCTCACCTGTGAGCTCGAACCAGCTCATCGTCGCCTCGAGCAGGTGCATCTGGGCGTTGGCCTGGTAGGGCCAGGCGCCGTTCTCACGGAAGCCCCCGTTCGGCGCTCGCATCAGCGCGAGACCGGCCAGCAGAACCTTGGCTCGGTCGGCGATGTCGGTCCGCTCGGGTGCGATCTTCAGCACCGATCCCATGGCCAGCAGCGCGAAGGCCTGGTCATAGAGCACCGGCGTATCGTCGAGCACCTCGCCCGCGGGCGAGACCAGCGCCACGAACCGGCCGTCGTCGCGGCTGTAGCGCTCAAGGAAGAAGTCGAGGCCATGCAGGGCCGCTTGCCGCCACGGACCGGCCCAGCCTTTGGCCGCCGCGGTCGCATAGACGTAGGTCTGGCGCGTCTGCACCCGTGAGCGCCGGTCGGCCGCGGTCGGGCGCGCCTGGTCATCGAGGGATTCGTGGAAGCCGCCCTGGGCGAAGTCCGCGCCGAGGCCCCACCAGACGGGCAGGGCGGTGGTCCGCAGCCAGGCTTCGTAGCGGTCGCGCCAATCGGCCAGACTCGGCTCGGCGGCGATGTCGAGCTCTCGGGCCTCCACCGTTTTGAGGTGGTCGACCACCCGCTTCACCGACTGGCTGGAATCCAGGGCGCAGATCAGCACCGCGTCATGCTCGACGATCACGGCGAGGTTCCGCAGACCAACCACGGCGACTCGCTGAGGCCCGTCGTTGCGAACGAAGCTGCCGGAGGAGTCGAGCACCAGCGCCTCGCCGGACACGACGTTGCCGCCCGCATCGCCGGTTCCGGCGGCGTGGATGGCGTCCCAGGCCCCGAGATCTGACCAGATGAAGTCGACCGGCAGCACCGCGGCGCGGTCGGTCTTCTCCATAACCGCGTAGTCGATCGAGATCTTCGGCGCGCCGAGGAAGGCCTCGCCCATGCGCACGGCGCCGCCGGCGCGATCTGCCGCGAGCACGGCGGCGCTGGCCGAGACCCCGAGCTCGGGCGCGTGGCGCGCCAGCTCGGCGAGCAGGGTCCGGGCGGAGACGACGAAATTGCCGCTGTTCCAGAGGTAGCCGTCGGACACGAAGGTCACGGCCGTCGCGGCGTCCGGCTTCTCGACGAAGCGTAGGACCCGGCGGACCTCGCCCTCCGGCGCGCCGGGGTTGATGTAGCCGTAGGCGGTGGACGGGCCGGCCGGCTGCACACCGAGGGTCACCACCCAGCCATCGACGGCCGCCCGAGCGGCGGTGACGAGCGCTTGGCGGAAGGCGGCATGGTCGGGGATGTGGTGGTCAGAGGCGACGATGGCCGCGACACCCTCGGGATCCATCTCGTGGATCAGGGCGGCGGCGGCGGCCATGGCCGGACCGGAGTCCCGCGCCTCCGGCTCTAGCAGCAGCAGGGCCTCGACGCCGAGCTCGGCGAGCTGGCGGCGGATGATGCTCTCGTACCGCGCGCCCGCGACAACGATCGGCCGGCCGCCGTCGTCGAGTTCCGCCACGCGCTGGACCGTCTGCTGGAAGATCGACAGGCCGCCGTCGAGCGAGACGAACTGCTTGGGCCGGGACGGACGCGAGGCGGGCCACAGCCGGGAGCCGGCGCCGCCACACATGATCACCGGGTAGATCCGCATTCGACACGTCTCCGACAGCAAGCAGGGCATGCCCGTCCGCCCGACGAGCTGTCAAGCAACGCCGGTCTCGATAGCGGACTGGGGGATCCCCTCGGCCGGAACGCAGGCGCCCGTCGCCTGTTCCCGGCGGGCTATTCGACGGTGACGGACTTGGCCAGATTGCGCGGCTGATCGACGTCCGCCCCCTTCAGGACGGCGACGTGATAGGCGAGCAGCTGGATCGGGGCTGACATCACCAGCGGCGCGACGAGCGGGTCGCAGCGCGGGGCGGTCATGACCACCTTGGCCCCGGCGGGCGCGTGCTTGGCGCCTTCCGGATCGGTGATGAAGACCACCTGGCCGCCGCGCGCCATGACCTCGCTCATGTTGGACGCCGACTTCTCGTAGTAGCTGTCGTAGGGCGCGAGGACGATGATCGGGGTGAGTTCGTCGACCAGCGCGATCGGCCCGTGCTTGAGTTCGCCCGCCGCATAACCTTCGGCGTGGATATAGCTGATTTCCTTGAGCTTCAGCGCCCCTTCCAGGGCCAACGCCGACATCGGGCCACGACCGAGATAGAGCACGTCGCGGGCCTTCGCGATGTCCACGGCGACGGTTCGCACCGCCTCCTCGAGTCCGATCGATTCGGCGATCAGGCGCGGCGCCTCCAGCAGCACCCTGACCAGCCGCTGCTCCTCCGCCGCGTCGATGCGGCCTCGGGCCCGGGCGGCGGCGATGGCGAGTGCGGTCAGAACGCTTACCTGGGCGGTGAAGGCCTTGGTCGAGGCAACCCCGATCTCCGGGCCGCAGTGGATCGGCCAGACGACGTCGACCTCCCGGGCCATGGTCGATTCCTGGGCGTTGACCACGACGGCGGTCTTCATGCCCTTGGCCTTGCAGTGGCGCAGGGCCGCCAGGGTGTCGGCAGTCTCGCCGGACTGCGACATGGCGATGGCCAAAGCGCCCGGCCGAAGCGCGGGCTCGCGATAGCGGAACTCCGAGGCGATCTCGACGTCCACCGGCAGGTCGGCCAGCTGCTCGATCAGGTACTTGCCGACCACGCCGGCGATGTAGCTGGTGCCGCAGGCGACGATCTGGATGCGGTCGAGGGCGGCGAAGTCGATGTCCCCCGGCATCCCCGCACGGGCGGCGACGGGATCGACGTAGGCGGCGATGGTACGCTGGCAGCCCTCGGGCTGATCATGGATCTCCTTCTCCATGAAGTGCCGGTAGTTGCCCTTCTCGACCAGCGCCGCGGCGGCCGAAACGACCTTCATCGGCCGTTCGACCGGCGTGCCGGCGACATCGAAGATCTCGGCGCGGTCGTGGTCGATGGCGACGTAGTCGCCCTCTTCCAGATAGGTGACCTTGTTGGTGAAGGGGCCTACGGCGAGCGCGTCGCTGCCGAGGAACATCTCGCCCGCGCCCGTGCCGACGACCAGCGGGCTGCCCTTGCGAGCGCCCATGATGAAGTTGTCGCGGCCTTCGATCAGCACCGCCAGGGCGTAGGCGCCGGTCAGCCTGTCCAGGGCCAGCTTGAAGGCCGCCAGAGGGGCTTGCCCGCTCGACAGATAGTGGTCGATCAGGTGGGCGACGACCTCGGTGTCGGTTTCGCTCTCGAAGGTGCGGCCTTCCTTCTGGAGCTCCGCCTTGAGCTCGGCGAAGTTCTCGATGATGCCGTTGTGGACCAGGGTGACGCGGCCGGCGGTGTGCGGGTGGGCGTTGGCCGTCGACGGGCCGCCGTGGGTCGCCCAGCGGGTGTGGCCAATGCCCACCTCCGCCGCGAGCGGGCTATCCGCCAGCACCGCCTCGAGCGCGCGGATCTTGCCGGCGGCGCGACGGCGCTCGACCTTGCCCCCCGCCTGGGTGGCGACCCCGGCGGAGTCGTAGCCCCGATACTCGAGGCGCTTGAGGCTCTCGAGGAGCCGGTCCGTCACGGGCGTCTTGCCCACGATGCCGATGATGCCGCACATGCCGGTTTCGCCGATTCCGTCCGAAGGGATATGAAATGTCGGGAACAGAACATTCCCTCCCCGGGCTTTAACATCGGCTCACCAAGGTCCGGCATAAAAGAGCATTGCAGACTGTTGCGCCGCTCGAGGCGTAGGGACACCGACATGACCAAGCGCAAGTATTTCGGCACCGACGGCATTCGCGGCCAGGCCAACAGCCATCCCATGACCGCCGAGGTGGCGCTCCGCGTCGGCCTCGCCGCCGGCAAGCTGTTTCGCCGCGATCACGGGCGCCGTCACCTTGTGGTGATCGGCAAGGATACGCGCCTGTCGGGCTACATGATCGAACCGGCCCTGGTCGCCGGCTTCACCAGCATGGGCATGGACGTGCAGCTGTTCGGGCCGCTGCCGACCCCGGCCGTGGCGATGATGACCCGCTCGATGCGCGCCGACCTCGGCGTCATGATCAGCGCCTCGCACAACGCCTACACAGACAACGGCATCAAGCTGTTCGGACCCGACGGCTACAAGCTGAGCGACGCCCGCGAGCTCGAGATCGAAAAGAACATGGACGAGGGGCTGCAGGACGGTCTCGCCGCCGCCGATGGCCTCGGCCGGGTGCAGCGCGTCGACGATTCCCAGGCCCGCTACGTCGAGATCGCCAAGGCCAGTTTCCCGCGCCACCTGAACCTCAACGGCCTGCGGGTGGTGATCGATTGCGCCAACGGCGCCGCCTACAAGGTCGCCCCGGCCGTGCTCTACGAGCTGGGAGCCGAGGTGGTGAAGGTCGGGGTCGCGCCGGACGGCTTCAACATCAACGCCGAGTGCGGCTCGACCCACCCCGACGCCATGGTGGCCGCTGTGCGCCAGTACCGCGCCGACATCGGCATCGCGGTCGACGGCGACGCCGACCGGGTGGCGATCTGCGACGAGAACGGCCAGGTCGTCGACGGCGACCAGATCATGGCCATCATCGCCGGCGCCTGGGCCGCCCAGGACCGCCTCAGCGGCGGCGGCATCGTCGCCACGGTGATGTCCAACCTCGGGCTGGAGCGGTTCATGACCGGCCGCGGCCTGAAGCTGGAGCGCACCGCCGTCGGCGACCGCGCGGTGATGGAGCGGATGCGCTCAGGCGGCTTCAACCTCGGCGGCGAGCAGTCGGGCCACGTGATCCTGTCGGACTTCTCGACCACCGGCGACGGCCTGGTCGCGGCGCTGCAGGTGCTGGCGGTGCTGGTCCAGTCGGGCAAGCGGATGAGCGATCTCGCCCGCCAGTTCGAGCCGGTGCCGCAGCTGATGGAGAACGTCCGCTTCACGAAGGGCGGCAAGCCGCTGGAGAACGACACCGTCAAGGCCGCCATCGCCGACGCCGAGGCCAAGCTGAACGGCTCCGGCCGCGTGCTGGTGCGCGCCTCCGGCACCGAACCCCTGATCCGCGTCATGGCCGAGGGCGACGACGAGGCGCTGGTGGCGAAGCTGGTGCGTGAGATCGCCGGGGCGGTTCAGGCGGCGGCTTAGGCACTGTCACATCACCGCTGTCATCCCGGACGCCGCAGGCGATCCGGGCCCCAGCGGATGCCATGCGGCAGCCTCTGGGTCCTGGCTCTTCGCGGCGCTACGCCCGGGATGACACCGTTGGGAGGGTCAAAACGCCTACCCCTCCAGCGCCAACAGCGCGAAGCTCGCCAGCCAGTGCTCGCCCATGTAGTCGCCCGCGACGTGGGGCAGGGCGCTCTCGAGATGCGTCTCCGCCGCCTCCAGCGCCGCGACGCGGGCCTCGTCATCCTGCGCCAGCGATCCGGCGATGCCGCGCCAGCACCAGGCGCGGCTGAGGTTGAGGCCGTCGAGGTGGGCGATCTTGCCGTCGGTGCGGTCGCTGACCGTGGCGGGCGTGAACAGGGTCGCCGGACGGCGGCCGGCGGCGCGCGGCAGGAAGGCCGAGAACCAGGCGCGGAACTGGTCGGGCGGCAGCATCCGGCGCAGGCATTCGGCGACCATCAGGGCCGGCGACAGGAACTCGTCGCCACTCGGCTCCCAGGCCTGGCAGTCGGCGTCGTCGGCATGCCAGCCGATCGCTGTCTCGCGGGCGAGGAAGGCCAGGTCCCGATCGCCGCAGGCGTCCGCGTAGTCCATCGCCAGCCGGAGGGCGAAGGCGGTGTTGGAATGGACCCCGGCGCGCAGCGGGTAGGTCGCCTTGGGCAGGAAGACCATGAACCGGTCGGCGAAGGCCTGGGCCAGCGGCGCGACCGCGTCGAAGGCGGTCTGGTCCTCGTGGCCTTTGAGCTCGGCTGCCAGCTTCAGTAGCCAGGCCCAGCCATACGGCCGCTCAAAGCCGGTGCTCATCGGGCGGCCGAGGTAGGCCAGTTCAGCGCCGACCTTCTCTGGCGTGAAGCTGTCAGCGAACAGCGCACGGATGGCGGTCGCTTCGGGCATCTTCGGGAACCGGCGCAGCAGCACGGCGAGGGTCCAGTAACCGTGTACGCAGCTGTGCCAGTCGAAGCTGCCGAAGAAGATCGGGTGGTGCTCGCGGTGCGGGGCGACGTCCTCCGGCCCGCTGAAGACGTGGTCGGCCTTGTGCGGGTATTCGCGGGTGACGTGCCCCAGCGCGATTGCGGCGAAGCGGCTCGCCAGGGCCGGGGTCAGCCGGGCGTCAGAAGCGGTAGGCGAGGGCATACATAAGCACCGTGTTGGCGAGCAGCAGCAGCAGGGCGGTCGGGGCCTGGGCCTTGATGACGCCGTTGCGGTCGGGGAGTTCCAGAAGCGCGGCCGGGACGATGTTGAAGTTGGCCGCCATCGGCGTCAGCAGGGTGCCGCAGAAGCCAGATAGCATGCCGATGGCGCAAACGATCGCGGGATCGCCGCCGAACTTGCCGACAATCAGCGGCAGGGCGATCGCGGCCGTCATCACCGGGAAGGCCGCGAACGCATTGCCCATGATTGCCGTGAACAGCGCCATCCCGACCGTGTAGGCGATCACGGCGGCCAGCGGTCCGTCGATCGGCAGCCAGTCGGTCGCCAGGCCGCCGATGACGTCGCCCACCCTGGCCGCCGCAAACACCGCGCCCAGCGCCGCCAGCGCCTGCGGCAGCAGACCGGCCCAGCTTACCGAATCCATCAGTCGCCGGCCCTCCCGCACCGCCACGGCGGGGGAGGCGCGGAACATCACCAGGGCCACCGCCGTCGCCAGAACGATGCCGGCGCCCAGTGAGACCAGCGTCACCTGCTTGGGGTCGACCAGCGGGACACCGCCGACTTCAACGCCCTTCAGCGTCAGGGTGCCGAGCAGCGTCACAATCGGCGGAATCAGGGCGGGAACGAACAGCCGGTTGCCCCAGCGCGCGGCTCTCTCGGCTCGGTCGGTCTGCGGCGCCGGCTCGCCCTTGCCCATCAGGTTGAAGCCGGCGACCAGCGCCATGGCGACGAGGAGCAGGCCATTGATGACGTCGGGCAGCCACGACCCGGCCAGGAAGCTCACCGAGAAAAGGCCCCAGAACAGCGCATTGCCCCAGCGCTTCGGGTTGGTGCGGTCGGTCGCCGAGCCGATCGCGAAGATCGCAAAGAGCAGCCCGGCCAGGCCGTAGAGGACGGGAAGGCCGATCACTGCCCCGCCTCCCGCTTCAGGGCCCGGTCGAGCAGCAGCAGCCGGGTTCCGTGGATGATCAGGGCCAGGATCGCGGTCGGAATCGCCCAGACCGACAGCTCCAGTGGCTGGACGATGATGCCGTTGGTTTCGAGGAAGCCCTTGATCAGCAGGATCGAGGCGATGGCGATGAAGATGTCCTCGCCGAAGAACAGGCCGACGTTGTCGGTGGCGGCGGCGAACGCCTTGACGCGGTTGCGACTGCGCTCCGGGAGGTCCGGGTTCTGGGTCTCGGCGGCAGCCTCCGCCATCGGTGCGATCAGCGGCCGGACCATCTGCGGATGGCCGCCCAGGGAGGTCAGGCCGAGCGCCGCCGTACCCTGGCGCACAACGAGGTAGGCCAGCAGCAGCCGCCCGGTGGTCGCCGCCTTCAATCTCTGGATCAGGGTCTTGGCCCGTTCCTGAAGCCCTTCGCGCTCGAGCAGGCCGATCAGCGGCAGGATCAGCCAGGTCACGCTGATGTAGCGGTTGTCCTTGAACGCCTTGCCCAGCACCGCCAGGGTGTCGATCGCCCCCGTCAGCAGCACCGCCGGCGTCAGCCCCGGCGCGATCAGGGCTGCGAGGCCGGTGACAAGGGCGGCCACGACCACGATCAGCAGCGGATTGAGCCGCACCGCGAAGCCCAACACCACCACCGCGACGCCCAGCAACACCCACATGAACGGCGACTCCCCCTGTTCCGGGGAAGAGTGAACCCGGAATCGCGCCGAAGCCATGGCGTGAACCGCTCGCGCCTGTCAGTGTCGTCCGGCGAGACGAGAGCGGGGGCTTTCATGGGACTGTTCAACTTCATCACCGGCAGCAAGGCCGCGCCCAAGGGCGTGAAGCGGCTGACGACGGCTACGCTGCGCAAGCGGCTGATGGCCACCAACGATCCGACCAAGCCCTATCGGGTCCGCGACGGCGGGCCGGAAGGCGTCGACATGGTCGCCGAATGGAAGATCGTCGACGCCAAATGGTACGAGTTCTTCGCCAAGGCAGGCATCAAGCGGTCGTTCGACGTTTGGATGAAGTTCGACGAGGCCAAGGGCGAGGTTCGCGCGGTGGACCACGACTGGACCGTCGAATGGCGCGCCGGCGTGCCGACCCTGTCCTTCGCCGCGGAGGCCTTCCGCGGCCAGAAGTGGGAGAAGGGCTTCGAGATGGTCTACGCGTTCCGCGAGGACGGCACATTCGGCAAGGTCTACAGCTACAATTTCGACAGCACCGCGATCAAGAACCCGATCAAGGAGGCTGTCCTGGCGGCCGGCTGGGGCTGGCGCGGCGTCGCCTTCAGCAAGCTGTAGACGCGCCTAGGCCCGTCCGACGCTCAGGTATTTGAACCCGCGCGCCTTCATGTCGTCGGGGCGGTAGATGTTGCGCAGGTCGATGATGGTCGGCGACTTCATCAGCAGCTTCATGCGGTCGAGGTCGAGCGCGCGGAACTGGTCCCATTCGGTGATGATGACAACCGCGTCGGCGCCCTCGACGGCGTCGTAGGCGTTGGCCTTGAAGTCGACGTCGCGCAGCATCTGGCGGGCCTCGTGGCCTTCCGGGTCGAAGGCCTGGACGGTGGCGCCCATGGCCTGCAGGGCCGGGACGATGTCGAGGCTCGGCGCGTCGCGCATGTCGTCGGTGTTCGGCTTGAAGGTCAGGCCCAGCACGCCGATGGTCTTGCCCTTGAGGTCGCCGGACAGGGCGTCGGCGACCTTGCCGGCCATGGCCTTCTTGCGCGCGTCGTTGACCGCCACCGTGGTCTCGATCAGCCGCATCGGCGCGCCGGCGTCGCTGGCCGTACGCACCAGGGCGATGGTGTCCTTCGGGAAACAGCTGCCACCGTAGCCAGGCCCGGCGTTGAGGAACTTGTTGCCGATCCGCTTGTCGAGGCCGATGCCCTTGGCGACCTGCTGCACGTCCGCCCCGACCGCCTCGCAGAGGTCGGCGATCTCGTTGATGAAGGTGATCTTCATGGCGAGGAAGGCGTTGGCCGCGTACTTGATCAGCTCGCTGGTCCGCCGGCCGGTGAAGACCATCGGCGTCTCGTTGAGGAAGAGCGGCCGGTAGAGGTCGTTCATCCGCTCGCGGGCGCGCTCGTTGTCGGTGCCGACGACGACGCGGTCGGGCCGTTTGAAGTCCTCGATCGCCGCGCCTTCGCGCAGGAACTCCGGGTTGGAGACCACCGCGAAGTCGGCGTCCGGGCGGGCCTTGCGGATGATGGCCTCGATCTCGTCGCCGGTGCCGACCGGGACGGTCGACTTCGTGACCACCACCGTGAAGCCGTCCATCAGATGGGCGATCTCCTCCGCGGCGGCGTAGACAAACGAAAGATCGGCATGGCCGTCACCGCGACGCGACGGCGTGCCGACGGCGATGAACACCGCGTCAGCAGCTCTGATGGCTTCCGCGCCCTCCAGCGTGAAGCCCAGGCGACCCTCGCGCACGTTGCGCTCGACCAGGTCATCGAGGCCCGGCTCAAAGATCGGAATCTCACCTCTCTTCAGGCGGTCGATCTTGCCCGCATCCTTGTCGATGCAGACAACGTCGTGGCCGAAGTCGGCGAAACAGGCTCCAGACACCAGCCCTACGTAGCCGGTGCCGATCATTGCAACGCGCATGCGTTAGGTCCTCAGATTTCTTGGTTGTATGCGCCGACTTCGGGGTGTTTCGCCAGGCGGGGCTTCACCTCTTGGCGGAACAGGGCGCGCATGTCGTCCTGCGACTTCATGCTTTCGACGACGACGACGATCTCCGGCTTGTTCGACGAGGCGCGGACCAGCACCCAGCTGCCGTCTTCCAGGGCCACGCGAACGCCGTTGACGGTGATGACCTCGACGATCTTGCGCCCCAGGATGGTCCCGCCGGCGGCGGCCAGGTCCTGGTATTCCTTCACGATCTGGTCGACGACGCCATACTTCACCTCGTCGCCGCAGTGCGGGCTCATGGTCAGCGACGTGAAGGCGACCGGCAGCGCTTCCTTCAGCTCAGAGAGCTTTTTGTCCGGGTTGCGGTCGAGCATCGCCAGGATCGCGGCGGCCGCGGTCAGGCCGCAGTCGTAGCCCCGGCCGAGCGGCTCGTTGAGGAAGAAATGCCCACTCTTCTCGAAGCCCGCCAGCGCGCCGATCTCGGCGGTCTTGCGCTTGATGTAGCTGTGGCCTGTCTTCCAGTAGACGGTCGTGCAGCCGTTCTCGGCCAGGATCGGGTCGGTGGCGAACAGCCCGGTCGACTTCACGTCGACGATGAACTTGGCCCCGGGGTTCAGCGGGGCCAGGTCCCGGGCCAGCATCAGGCCAATCTTGTCGGCGAATATCTCCTCGCCGGTGTCGTCGACCACGCCGCAGCGGTCGCCGTCGCCATCGAAGCCCAAGGCCAGGTCAGCGCCGTGCTGGCGGACGGCCTTGGCCATCTCCTGCAGCATCTCGTGGTCTTCGGGGTTCGGGTTGTAGCGCGGGAAGGTGTAGTCGAGCTCGGTGTCCATCTCGACGACCACGGCGACGCCCATCTTGACCAGGGCGTCGACCACGAAGGCGCCGGCCGTCCCGTTGCCGCAGGCGGCGACCACCTTGAGCGGGCGCTTGATCTGCACGCGGCGGGCGACGTCGTCGATGTAGCGCTGGGCCACGCCGTCGATGCGGGTCAGCTTCCCGCCCTCGCGCTCGACGAACTGGCCGCCCAAGACGATCTCCTTCAACCGGCCCATCTCGTCCGGGCCGAAGGTCAGCGGCCGCTGGGCGCCCATCTTCACCCCGGTCCAGCCGTTCTCGTTATGGCTGGCGGTGACCATGGCCACGCAGGGCGCGTCGAGGTCGAACTGGGCGAAGTAGGCGGTCGGCGACAGGGCCAGCCCGATGTCCAGCACCTCGCAGCCCGCCTGCATCAGGCCGATGGTCAGGGCCTGCTTGATCGAGACCGAATAGGACCGGAAGTCGTGGCCGACGACGATCTTCGACTGACCCAGTTCATGGATGTAGGTGCCGAGGCCCAGGCCCAGCGCCTGGATGCCGAGCAGGTTGATGTCCGGACCGAACAGCCAGCGCGCGTCGTACTCGCGGAAGCCGGTCGCCTTGACCAGCGGCTCGTTCTCGTACTCGGCGGTGTTGGGAACCAGGTCGGCGCGCGGGAGAAAGGGCATTGAGGGGCTCTCGTGACGATGGGCCTCCTATAACGCCCGCATGACGAGTTGGTGAGGGGGGCGCGCGACATTTCGTCCGACGGCGGCGCCGGTCGCCTCAGATGACCCCGGCGCTGAGCACGTCGTGCACGTGCAGGACCCCGACCGGCTTGCCGTCGCGGACCACGAACAGCACGGTGATGCGACTGTCGTTCATCATCCGCGCGGCGTCTCCGGCCAGGGCTTCGGCGGTCACGGACTTGGGGTTGCGGGTCATGACCTCGCCCACTGTCCGGCTGGACAGACCCTCGAAGTGTCGGCGCAGGTCGCCGTCGGTTACGACGCCGATCAGCTGGCCGTCGCCGGACACGACGCCGACGATGCCGAGTCTGCGCGCACTCATCACCCGGATGGCCTCGGGCATCGGCGTGTCCTCGGTGACCAGAGGCGCTTCCTCGAGCCGGTGCATCAGGTCGCCGACCGTGCGCAGCATGGCGCCCAGTTTGCCGCCCGGATGGAAGACGTGGAAGTCGCGGGCGGTGAAGCCGCGCCGCTCCAACAGGGCCACGGCCAGGGCGTCGCCCAGCGCGATCTGCAGCGTGGTGGAGGTGGTCGGGGCGCCGACCTCGCCGGTCGCCTCGGGGGCGTCGGGCAGCTGCAGCACGATGGTCGCGGCCTTGCCCAGCGCACTGTCCGGGTTGGCGGTGATGGCGATCAGCGGGATGCCGAAGCGGTGGGTGTAGGCGAGAATATCGGCCAGCTCGCGCACCTCGCCGGACTTGGAAAGGCCGAGCACGACATCGTCCTGACCGATCATGCCGAGGTCGCCGTGGCTGGCCTCTGCCGGGTGCACGAACATCGCCGGGGCGCCGGTTGAGGCCAGGGTGGCGGTGATCTTGCGGGCGACATGGCCGCTCTTGCCCATGCCGGTGCAGACGATGCGACCTTTGCAGTTGAACAGGGTCTCGACCGCTTCCACGAAGCGCTCGCCAAGCCCGTCGGCCATAAGCCGAAGGGCGTCGGCCTCCGTGGCCAGAACCCGGCGGCCGACGGCCACGGCGTCGAAGCTCATCGGGTCTGCTCCATCGGATGGCCGAAGGGCGCCGGCGACGGCGCGCCCAGGCCTTGCGGCCAGACCAGCGCCAGGACGATCATCGCCACGGCGGCGAGGAGGCAGAGGGGGAAGAAGATGCGGTCGCGCATCGGGGGGATATAGCAGCGCGATCCAAGGATCGCGAGGCCGGCGGACGACTTACGACGCGGGCGGTCCTCGGCGCAGGGTAAAGGCGCAGGCCAGGATCCACACCACGATGGCGCCCTCGAGCAGGCGCTGGACCACGCCGCCCACGGGCGTCTCGACCAGCATGAGCACGAAGCCGGCGGCGGCGATCGCGGCGCAGACCAGGCCAAGCGGGAGCAGCCAGGCCGCGCCCGGCCAGCGCCGGGCGGCGAAGGCCAGCAGCACCAGCCCGATCGGCGCCCCGAGGTAGCCGAGCAGGCCGGCGAGGTTGTGCACCGTCTGCGACAGGCTCGGCGAGGTCGGCGGGCAGCCGAGGTCGCACGGGAAGAAGGCGATCGTCGCATAGCTTAGCGTGAACAGCGCCAAGCCGGCGAAGCCGAAGAGCCGCAGCCTGCTTCGTGGTGCGACGCGTGCCGCGAGGGCCGCGAACAGCGTCAGGCAGATGCCGACCGGCAGGAAGCCGCCGAGGTTGACCAGCCGCCCGTGGGGCGATCCGGTGGCGCCGAGTTCACTGATAAAATCGTCGACGTGCGAATAGCCGGGCCAGGCGGCCGCGCCGGCGACAATGGCGATCAGCAGAAGGCCGGCGCCGAGGACGGCGGCCCAGAAGGCGATGGTGCGGATCACGGCGAGTCCCCGGCGAGGCGACATGTTTGCCCCAGCGTCGAGCGATCGCCAAACCGGCCAAGGCCATACCCCCTTAGCGGGGGTGAGCGCCGGCGGCGCGCTCCCTAGTGTCGAGCCATCGGTGAAGGACAAGTCATGCGAACCATCTCGCGTTTCTGCGCCACCATAGCCCTGCTCACGGCCGCCGGAACTGCCGCGGCGCAACCCGCGCCGATCCCGCAGCCCGTCGCGCCGCCCGTCACGGCCCCTCAGGCTCGGGCGACCTGGACCTACCTCGGTGTTCACCTGGGCGACTTTTATGCCGGGCCGGTGACCCGGTCGAAGACCGGCACGCGGCTGGCCTGGGACGCCAGCCTCTTCAATCCGCCTGTCATGGCCAAAGGCCGACCCTTGGTTGGCCAGTTCTATCTGCGCGAGTTCGACTGCAAGAAGGCCGCCGTCCGCATGCTCTACATCGCCATCGTGACAGAGACGGCTGTCGTGCGCTGGGACCGGACCGAGCCCAGCGAGTGGTTGCCCCGGGCCCAGCTGCGGGCCGAGCCGGGGATCAAGAACTTCGAGCGGGTCTGCGGCGGCTGACGACGCGGCGCCGTTCGCCCTTGACGCTTCCGGCCCCGCCCCTTAGCCCGTCTGCCCATGTCCAAGCTCGTTCTTCTCCGCCACGGCCAAAGCCAGTGGAACCTCGAAAACCGCTTCACCGGCTGGGTGGACGTCGATCTGACCGCCGAGGGCGAGGCCCAGGCGAAACGCGGCGGCGAACTGCTGAAGGAAGCCGGGGTCCACTTCGATCGCGGCTACACCTCGGTGCTTAACCGCGCGATCCGCACGGGGTCCATGGCGCTGGACGCGGCCGGGCAGGGCGACCTGCAGCTTGTCCGCGACTGGCGGCTGAACGAGCGCCACTACGGCGGCCTGACCGGACTCAACAAGGCCGAGACCGCCGCCAAGCACGGCGACGAGCAGGTCACCATCTGGCGCCGGTCCTACGACGTGCCGCCGCCGCAGCTGGCGCCGGGCGGCGAGTGGGATTTCGCCGCTGACGAGCGCTACGCCGGCCAGGCCATCCCCGACACCGAGAGCCTGAAGACCACCCTCGACCGCGTGCAGCCCTACTGGGACGCCGAGATCGCGCCGAAGCTCAAGGCCGGCGAGACAGTGCTGGTCGCCGCCCACGGCAACAGCCTGCGGGCGATCGTGAAGCTGCTGTTCAACGTGCCTGACGACAAGATTGTCGGCGTCGAGATCCCGACCGGCAACCCGCTGCTGATCGAGCTGGACGATGCGCTGAAGCCGACCTCGGCGCGGTATCTGGATACGGACCGGGCGCAGCCGCTGCCGGCGATCTAAGGATGCGGTTAGAGCCCTGCGTGGTTCGAGACGCTCGCTTGAGGCTCGGTCCTCACCATGACTAGGTGGGTAGCGTCTACAAAGTTAGTCATCCTGAGGAGCGGCGCAGCCGCGTCTCGAAGGACGCAAAGCGCCAATGCTGTCTGACTCCGACCACATGCGCCGGGCCATCGCGGTCGCCGTGACCAACCTCGGCAAGACCGCCCCCAATCCTGTGGTCGGCTGCGTGATCGTGCGGGCGGGCGTCGTCCTCGCCGAGGCCGCGACCGCGCCGGGCGGCCGCCCGCATGCGGAGGAGCAGGCCCTGGCCGGCATCGACGCCAGCGGCGCCACCGCCTACGTCACCCTCGAGCCCTGCGGCGCCCGCTCGACCGGCGCCGCGTCCTGCTCCGAACTACTGGCCGCGGCGGGCGTCGCGCGCGTGATCATCGCCTGCGAGGATCCCTCGCCGTTCGCCTCTGGCCAGGGGACCGAGCGGCTGCGCGCCGCCGGCGTCGCCGTCGAAACCGGTCTGCTGGCGGACCAAGCGTGGGACGCCCTGGCCTACGAGGCCTGGAAGGACGGCGTTAACGCTGTTCGGTGATAACGGCGGTTCAGGGGAGACTTCCGATGACCGCCGTCGCGGCGCCGGGCGCGAGCCGCCGGCGCCTCACCCAGCAAGACGTGGACGTGATCTGCGCCAAGCATGATCGGCTGTTTACCGCCCGCATGGGCGGCGCCCGCGCTGTCTTCGCCTTCTGCGAACTGCACGGGCTGGACCTGTCCAAGCGCAATCTCTCGGACGCTGACTTCACCGGTGCGGTGCTGGAAAACTGCCGTCTGATCGGGACCAAGCTCGACAACGCGAGCTTCTTCGGCGCCGACATGCAGGGGTCGGACTTCCGCGAAGCGTCGCTGCGCCGCGCGGATCTGCGCGGCTCCTGCCTGCGCGGGGCCAATCTCGGCGGCGCCGATCTGTTCGAGGCCGACCTGCGCGAGGGCGCGATCGCCTCGCCCGATCGGGACAAGGGCCTGCGCATCCACGAGCACGCGACCCGGTCCGGCGACGCCCGCGGCGCCATCCTGGCCGGCGCCAACCTCGAGCGCTCGAGGCTGTCTGGCATCCTCGCGGTGAAAGCCGACTTCAGCGACGCCAACCTCAAGGACGCCAAGCTGGTCCGGGCCAATCTCAAGCAGGTCAACTTCAACGGCGCCAACCTCGCCGGCGCTGACCTGTCGGGCGCGGACCTGGCCGGCGCTGACCTTCGCGACGCAGTGCTGGTTGGGGCCAAGACCTTCGCCTGGAACATCCAGGAAGCGGATATGGAGGGGGCGCTGACCGACGCCCCGTCCGGCAAGCCGCTCGATGACCTGCCTTACGAGGAGATGCTCCGCGAGCACGCTGAGTGGTGCGAGACGGGCGGCGTCAAAGGCAAGCCCTCGATCTTCGATCGCGCCGACCTGCGGGACCTTGTCTCGGTGAAGGGTTTCAATCTTACCGCCCTGTCGGCGCGGCGGGCGGTCTTCTACGGCCTCAACATGGAGGGCGTGCAGCTCCAGGGCGCCCAGCTCGAGGGCGCCGACCTGCGTAACTGCAACCTTCGGCGCGCGGACCTGCGCGGCGCGCGGCTGGCCGGCGCCAAACTCTCCGGCGCCGATCTGCGCGACGCCACCCTCGGCCCGCTGCTGCTGGGCCCCGAAAGACTGCTGCCGGCCGACCTCAGCGGCGCCCAGCTGAAGGCCGCCGACCTCGCGCGGTGCGACCTGCGTCAGGCGAATCTGAGCGGGGCCGATCTGTCGCGGGCCAACTTCGTCAACGCCCACATCAAGGGCGCCAACCTGACCGGCAGTCTGCAGGCGGGAACCCGCGGACTGTCCGACGTCGTCTGACGCCTTAACGCTAAGTTCGGGCCGGCCGCCTAGATGTCGAAATACGACATTCAGTTCTGGTGAGACCTTGACCGTACCGCAGACAAGCCTGTCCGGCCGACGCCGGCTGTCCCAGGGCGAACTCGACCTCATGGTCGCCGCACATGAGCGGTTCCTGGCCGGCAAGCCGGGCGGCAAGCGCGCGTCGCTGCGCTTCCTCGACCTGTCGCTGCTCTCGCTGGTCGGCCGCAACCTCACCGACGCCGACCTGTCAGCCTCGATCTTCGACGGCGCGCGCATGGGCGGGGTGATCCTCGAGCGCGCCAACCTGTTCGGCTGCGATCTGCGCAAGGCCGATCTGCGCCGCGCCAACCTGCGTCGCGCCGACCTGCGCGGCGTCTGCCTGAAGGGCGCCAATCTGGCCCAGGCCGACCTGACCCAGGCCGACTTCCGCGAGGGCCAGATCGCCATTCCGCATCCGCGCAAGGGCGTCAGCTCCCTGACCCACGAGCCGCGCATCGGCCAGGTCGACGGCGCCATCTTTGCCGGCGCGACGCTGGACGAGCTGCAACTCGACGGCGTTTCGGCCCTGGCGACCGACTTCAGCGACTGCTCCCTGCGTGGGGCCAAGCTCACGGGCGCCAATCTGAAGGACGCCAACCTCTCCGGCGCCAATCTCGACGGGGCCCGGGTCGAGGGGACCAACCTCGAGGGCGCAGACCTGTCCGGAGCCGTGATCAGCGGCGTCGACGTCGCCTCCGCCCGCATCAGCGGCGCGCGGCTCGACAACTGCCTGAGTTCGCCCACGCCGGAAGCCGTGGCTCGCAGCGCCGCGCTGCTGGAGCTGGCCCAGGCCAATCAGGCCTGGTGCGAGACCGGCGGCCAGAGCGGCGCCCCGGCCCGGTTCGACGGCGCCGACCTGCGGCCGCTCGGCGACCACCTCAAGGGTTTCCGCCTGACCGCGATGAGCGCCAAGGGCGCCTGTCTGGTCGGACTCGATCTGGCGGGGGCTCAGCTCCAGGGCGCCAATCTCGAGGGCGCGGACCTGCGCGGCGTGTCGCTGGTGAAGGCGGATCTGCGCGGCGCGCGGCTGGCCGGCGCCAACCTCGGCAAGGCGGACCTTCGCGGGGCCACGCTCGCAGTCCTGCCGCTGGGGCCCAATCGCTCCAACCCGGCCAATCTCGGCAAGGCGAGGGCGCGTTATGTCCAGCTGCAGATGGCCGATCTGATGGGGGCCGTTCTCGACGGCGCCGACCTGCGCGGCGCCGACCTCACCGGGGCCCGCCTGGTCAACGTGTCCATGGTCGATGTCGACACCGCCGCCGTGCGCGGACTGAAGGCGGCATAGAAAAAGGGCGGAGCTTGCGCGCCGCCCTGCGGAACCGCTGGCGATCGGTCCCGTAGCCCGTGTCAGACCGCGCCTAGGCGGCCTTCTTCGCCTTGCCTTCGATGGCCTTGGCCGAGCCCGAGTTGATCGCGATCGAGCGGGGCTTGAGGGCCTCCGGCAGTTCGCGCTTCAGGGCGATCGACAGCAGGCCGTTGTCGAGGCTGGCGTCGGTCACGAGCACATAGTCGGCGAGCTGGAAGCGGCGCTCGAAGTTGCGCTCGGCAAGGCCGCGATGGAGGAACTTGCGGGCATCGTCATTGGCGGCCTTGCGACCGGCGACGGTGAGCAGGTTTTCCTTCACGTCGATGGACAGTTCGTCCGGGCTGAAGCCGGCGACCGCGATCTCGATGCGGTAGGCGTTCTCGTCGGTGCGCTCGATGTTGTAGGGCGGATAGCCTGCGGCACTGTCCTGCGCGGCGGCCTGGTCGAGTTGCGCGGCCAGACGGTCGAAGCCGACGACGGAGCGGTAGAGGGGGGAGAAATCGATCGTACGCATGTGCGTCACATCCTTCTGCATCAGCAAGGTTGCGGTTTGTGGTGCGGATCGTTGGCGACCTCGGTTGAGCGTCGTCAGAACCCGGAAGGCCCGGACATCCAGCGCCTTCGACTGATCAGGTGGGTGAGGGCAAATCGGGTTTCAAGGGCTCGCTTGATCGGCGGGCGATGATGGTTAGGCTGCCGGCCGAACGATGATCCCCCGGGAGGACGAACAGATGATCACGCGCAGACTTGCAGCCGCCATGGCGGCCGGAGCCCTGCTGACGAGCGGCGTCGCCCTCGCGGCCACGCCTGGCGACGAAGCCCTCAAGGCAGCGATCGCCGGACCGCAGCGGGCGGCCGAGAACGTCGCCCGCGATGGCGCGCGCCACCCCTACGACAGCCTGATGTTCTGGGGCCTGAAGCCGAAACAGACGGTGATCGAGGTGGTGCCCGGCGGCGGTTACTGGACCGAGATCCTGGCCCCCTACGCCAAGGCGACCGGCGGGACCTACGTCGCCGGCGTGACCGACCTGGCCAATCCGAAGGTGTCCGAGGGCGCGAAGAAGAGCCGCGCCGATTTCGAGGCCAAATACGGTGACGCCGCGAAGTACGGGCCGATCCGGTACGTCGGCTTCGGCGCGGTGTCCGGACCGCTCGGCGAGCCGGGCTCGGCGGACCTGGTCATCACCGCCCGCAACATCCACAACTTCATGTTCCAGGGCGCGCTCGACAAGTCGATGGCCGACTTCTACGCCGTGCTAAAGCCGGGCGGCGTGCTGGCCGTGGAAGAGCACCGCGCCGACCCGCGGCCGCAGCTGGCGGACGTGTCGGACGGCTACGTCTCGGTCGCCACCGTGGTCGCGGCGGCGGAGAAGGCGGGCTTCAAGCTGGCCGCCCAGTCCGAGGTCAACGCCAACCCGAAGGACACCAAGGATCACCCGTTCGGGGTCTGGACCCTGCCGCCCAGCAAGCGCAGCGCGCCGGGCGGAAAGCCCGCCGATCCTGCCTTCGACCGGACAAAATACGACGCTATCGGCGAGAGCGACCGGATGACGCTGCGGTTCGTGAAGCCCGCGGCCTAGGGGCGCGGGGTTTTGACCGTGACGGATGGTCGGGGTAAGCCGCAGTCGCGCGGCGCGGGGGCGGCCTTGTCGGAAGAGTTGATGTCACCAGTATTGTCCGCAGCCTCCCGGCGTCTGTTCCTGCTCGGCGGCGCCTGCGCCGCGCTCGCCGCCTGCGGCCCCAAGGCCCCGGAGAAGAAGGCCGCGGCGCCCGAGCCCAAGGCCGCCAAGCCTGCCAAGGCGGCAGGGCCGGAGACCCTGGCCACCGCAGTGGCCGGAGACTGGCGGCGACCCGAGGATCGGGCGCGCGATGCCGCCCGCCACCCGGTCGAGACCCTGACCTTCTTCGGTCTGCAGCCCGGCATGACGGTGGTGGAGTTCTGGCCCGGCGCGGGCTGGTACACCGACATCCTCGCGCCCTACCTGGCCCAGACCAGGGGCAAGCTCTACGCCGCCAACCTGCAGCCGAGCGACCCGTCGGCGAGCCAGATCGTCGAGGCCTACAAGGCGCGCTTCGCGGCCAAGCCCAAGCTCTACGGAGAGGTGACAGTCACGGCCTTCGGCCCGACCAGCGCGGCGGTGGCGCCCGCGGGCTCTGCCGACATGGTCCTGTTCATGCGCAACCTGCACAACTGGATGGCCGCCGGCATCGCCGACAAGGCCTTCAAGGACGCCTTCGCGGCGCTCAAGCCCGGCGGTGTGCTCGGCATCGAGGAGCATCGCGCCGCGCCCGGCGGGATCCAGGACGTGATGGCCGAGGACGGTTACGTGCAGCAGGCCTACGCCATCCAGCTGGCCAAGGAGGCGGGCTTCGTCCTCGCCGCCGCCAGCGAGATCAACGCCAATGCCAAGGACACCAAGGATCACCCGTTCGGTGTCTGGACCCTGCCGCCGACGCGGCTGTCCGCCCCGCGCGGCGAGCCGGCCAAGCCCGGCTTCGACCACGCTGGCTACGACGCCATCGGCGAGAGCGACCGGATGACGCTGAAGCTGCTCAAGCCGAAATAGCGCAGACGGACTAGCGAGCCGGGCCCGGCAAGGTCGGCGCCTCACGCGTCCGCCGAGACCTGCTCGCGCCCCGTCAGATCAGAGCTGCTGCTTGTAGCTCTCGATCACCAGCTTCTCGTCGTGCTGCGGCTTGCCGAGGTTGAGCTGGTCCATGATCATTTCCGAGAGCGACGGCATGGTCGTGCGCTCGACGACGGCGTCCTGTTCCCACAGGCGCGCCCGCATGATCGCCTTGGGGCAATGGAGGAAGGCCTCCTCGACCGCGATCACGACCATCGCCCGCGGCGCCCGCTTGAACTCGATGAACCGCTCCAGCAGCGCCGGATCGTCGGTCAGGGTCGCCACGCCGTTGATGCGATAGACGTCGTCGAAGCCCGGGATCATGAACATCATCCCGATCTTGCCGTCGCCCGCCGCGAGGTTGCGCAGGGTGTCTAGCCGGTTGTTGCCGGGGCGGTCGGGCAGCATCACCGTGCGCTCGTCCTCCACGTGCACGAACCCTGGCTCGCCGCCACGCGGAGACACATCGAGGCTGCCATCCGGCCCGGCCGCCGAGATCACGCAGAACGGCGACAGGCTGAGGAACTGCCGGCCGTACTTGTCGACGTGGTCCAGCGACTTGGCCTTGGTTGTCGGTTTCGGCTGGCCGTAAAGCCGGTCGAGCCCGTCCAGGTCTAGGGTGGTCATGGCGAGTCTCCCGGCTCGGTTCCTGACTGTATCGACGGGCCTCGCCAAAAATGGCGGGGGCGTCATCTTTTTTCATTGGTCGACCGCAGTTCGCTTGTGCGTTGAGCCCGGTCAAGTTACCAAATTCGTCGCATCATAAAGGGAGGCCGCCAATGGCGACGCTGCAAGAAATTACCGACCGGGTGAAAACCGCCGTGGGCGACGACTCCGGCCTGGGCAAGAGCCTGAAGTTCGACCTCAAGGGCGACGGCTTCATCCACATCGACGGCGGCACGGTCACCAACGAAGACGCGCCGGCCGACCTGACCATGACCATCTCGCTCGCCGACCTCATGGAAATGGGCGCCGGCAAGCTCGACGCCACGATGGCGTTCATGTCGGGCCGCCTGAAGCTGTCGGACATGGGTCTCGCCATGTCCCTGCAGCCCAAGATGGGCGCCCTTTTCGCGAAGATGGCCTAACGGTCTGATGAGCGACCAAGCGCCTCTGGTTTCCATTGCCGAGGCGCCCGTTCCGGACAACGGAACGGCGGAGTGGTTTCGCGGCGCGGGGGCTGTACGCCTCCGCGCCGCTCTCTTTTTGCCTCACGGTACGCCGAGAGGCTCGGTCGTCGTCAGCGGCGGCCGCACCGAACCGATCGAGAAATACTACGAGGTCGTCCGCGAGCTTCAGGCCCGGGGCTACGTGGTGCTGGTCCACGACTGGCGCGGGCAGGGGTTGTCGCACCGCGCCCTGGCCGATCCGCTCAAGGGCCATGCCCGCGGCTTCGCCGACTTCGTCGCCGACTATCGCGCCCTGCTCGCGCATTTCGAGTCCCGCCTGCCCAAGCCCTGGATCGCGCTCGGCCATTCGATGGGCGGTTGCCTGACTTTGCTGTCGCTTTCTCACGGCGTCGGCGACTTCTCCGCGGCGGTGCTGTCGGCGCCGATGCTCGGCCTGCAGACCGGCAAGCGGCCGAAATGGGCGTCGCAGATCCTCGCCTGGGTCCTGGGCCGGGTGAAGGGCGAGGACTACATCCTCGGCGATCCCGGCGATCCGCACGGCGAGACCTTCGAGACCAACATCGTCACCCATGACCGCGCCCGCTACACCCGCAACCGCGCGCTGGTCGCGGCCGAACCGGGGTTGCAGCTGAACGCCGGCACCTGGGCCTGGCTCGACTTCGCCTTCGCCGCGTCGCGCTGGCTGAAGACCGCCAAGGGGCCGACCCGGATCGCCTATCCGGTCCTGGTCATCGCCGCCGGCGAGGAGAAGCTGGTCGACAACGCCGATCAGCGCGCGATCGTGGCCCGCATCCCCAAGGGGCGCTGGATCGAGATTCCGGGCGCCTACCACGAACTCCTGCAGGAGACGGACGACGTCCGCGCCCGGTTCTGGGCCGAGTTCGACGCCTTCACGGCGTCCACGCCAGACCGGTGAGGCTGTTCAGTCGCCGGCCAATGACGTCGCTGCAGACCTTGCAGAACGGCTCCCGCGAGGCCCGCATCGCGCATCTCAGCTGCGGCCGATAGACGCCGCTGTCCTGGTAGAGCCCGCCCTCGAAGGCTCCGACCACGGCCGCCAGGTTGGCCGGGATGCCCGGCCCGTCCGGCGAGATGCTGGTCGGCCGACCGAGACTGGGCAACGCGGCGCCGTTGACGAACCGCTTCCACTTCAGCCCCGCGAAGTCGGCCGGCCGAGGCGGATTGCTGAGGGCGATGGCCTGAACATTGGGGCCGAACGGCTGCAGGTGGGGGTTGGGGATCGGATTGCTGTACTCGTCCGAGAGGCCGAACTCGGAATGGCCGATCTCGTGGATGGCGATCTCGGTCGCCTCCGGCGCCAGGGAGAACACCGCCGCCGGTCCGCCGGAGCCGCCGTAGCGGGTGGTGTTGGCCACCACCAGCGGCTGAAAGCGGCTGTGGGTGAAGCCGTTGCGGGTCATGAACCGCGCCACCGCGTCCTGATCGACGAAGAAGCGGAACCAGTTCTCGCCCAGCTTCTCCTCGCCGTGGCCGAAGGCGCTGTCGGCGTCGAGCGTGTCGGCCGGCGACAGGGTGCGCACCGGGATGACGTCGATGCGCGAGGCGAAGCGATCGAAAGGCCGGGTCGCCTTCAGCGTCGCCTCCAGCCGCCGGACCTGGGCGACGAAAGTCGCCATGGAGGCGACCGTGAAGCCGTTGGCCAGGGCGACGACGATCCAGCGATCGCCCTTGTCGAGCGCCGCACGGGCCCGGGTGATGTCCTCTTCGACGGCCATCGGCGGGCGCCGCACCGGTTCGGCGGGGCGGTCCACCGCGTCGAGGCGATAGGTCCTGGAGAAGCCGGGATAGGTCAGCCGCACGCGGTCGCTCGGCGTCGCCAACACCTCGAACATGTAGCGCAGGTGATCGTGTGCGCCGGCGCCGCTTTCCGCGACGCAGCAGGTGTCGGCCTGGGCGGTTCCGGTGGCCCCCTCGCGGCCCGAGTCGCCCAGAACCGTGACTTTCATCGGGCTGGCGGGCAGGCGCGAACGCCGCGCCGGCCTTGCCGCCCGGGCGGCCTGGACGAGGCGGAGATCGCCGTCCTCATACTCGAAGTGCAGCCGAAACCACTCGCGTCGCGCCATGTCACGCCCCGTGTCAGCACGGTGCAAGCCTAGCGCGAACGAACGCCGTTCGCCAATCGGGGCGGGGCCCTAGTGCGCGGCGGAACGCTTCAGGGTGACCAGCGCCTGCTCCAGGCATTCGGGGTCGCCGGCGAAGGCGAACTTGCCGCCGTCGCTGCGCGCCGGGCGGCCGTACCAGTCTGTGACGACGCCCCCGGCGCCCTCGATGACCGCGATCACGCCCTCGACGTCCCAGACCTTGAGGCCGGTGTCGAGCGCCAGGTCGAGCTTGCCCATGGCGACCATGGCGTAGCCGTAGGCGTCGAGTCCGAGCCGTGCCAGTTTGGCGGTGGCGCGGACCTGGGTCCAGGAGCCGAGCTCGGGGCCGGTCAGGATCGCCGGGTCGGTGGTGCAGATGACGGCGTCGGTCAGTTTGGGACAGGGCCGCACCTTCAGCGGCGTGCTGGTCCCGCGGCTGATCAGGCGCGAGCCGGTCGCCTTTCCGCCGATGTAGATCTCGTCGAGATAGGGCTGGCCGATCGAGCCGAGGACCGGGCGCCCTTCATGGCGCAGGCCGATCAGGGTGGTCCACAGGGGCAGGCCGGCGATGAACTGCCGTGTGCCGTCGACGGGGTCGAGAACCCAGACGAACTCCGCATCCGGGCGATCCTCGCCGTACTCCTCGCCGATCACGCCGTGATCCGGGTAGCGCTCCGCGATCAGCGCGCGGATCGCGCGCTCGCCACCCTTGTCGGCCTCGGTGACCGGGTCGAACTGGCCCTCGCCAAGCTTGTTCTCGAGCCCGTGGTCGGACCGGAACAGCGGCAGGATGGCGGCGGCGGAGGCGCGGTTGAGCTCGACGAGGAAGGCGTCAAGCTCGGCGTACCGGTCAGTGGAGAGCGTCATCCCCCACGGTTAGCGGCGAGGCCGCGCCGAGGGAAGGGCGCAGTTTACGTCGTGCGTCCTTCGAGACGCCGGCCGAAGCGGCGCCTCAGAATGACCAACTCGGAAGCTGGTCATGGTGAGGAGCGAGCCTCAAGCGAGCGTCTCGAACCCCGCAATCAGGCCGCGTCGGACTCGCCGTTAAGCGACTTGGCCAGGTCCAGCAGGCGCCGACGCGGACGCTCACCGAGCTGATAGTAGGCGCGGATCAGATCCAGGGTTTCCTTGCGGCCGAACACTTCGCCGCCTTCGCCCTGGGGCTCGTTCGCCATTTCGCGGCGATCAGCGTCCGAGAGGCCATCGTAGAAGTAGCCGACCGGCACTTCGAGGGCTTCGGAGAGCTGCCACAGGCGCGAGGCGGAGATGCGGTTGGCGCCGCACTCGTATTTCTGGATCTGCTGGAATCGCACCCCGACCGTGCCGGCCAGCTGCTGCTGGGTCAGCCCGAGGAGGCGGCGGCGGCGACGCAGTCGCTTGCCGAGGTGAGTGTCGATGTCGCTGCCCATGGGCTGTCGCCCCCGTCTGTTATGTCCAAGGACTGTCCCGAAACGGAACGGCCTGTCCTGAAAGCCGCAAGTCGCGCGCCAAGGGAGTTGCAGCGTTATCGGCGCCCGCTGAGGGGGATCACGCGGCGGGCGATTCCCTAATCGCCGCGAAGCGAGGTAGAGGGGAGGGCATGGCGAAACCGCCCCCTCCGCCCTCCAAGGGACAGCACGTGGTCTGGCGCCTCGAGGCGCTCGCCTTCGATGCCTTCAATCTGCTGTTCCGGCTGCTGCCCGTCGACGCGGCCTCGTGGATCGGCGGCAAGCTGTTCCGCCTGATCGGGCCGCGGACGAAGACGCACGCCGTCGCCGTGGCCAATCTCAAACTGGCCTTCCCGGAGAAGGACGCCGCCTGGCATCGCAAGATCCTCGGCGAGCAGTGGGAGAACAACGGCCGCACCGTCGCCGAATTCCCGAACATGGACCGGCTGCTGCCATCGACCGGCCGGGTCGAGGTCGTCAACGGCGAGCGGCTCGCCGAGATCGCTCGCGAGGGCAAGCCGGTGGTGTTCGTCTCGGGACACTTCTCGAACTGGGAAATCATGCCGGCGGCGATCGTCAATTCCGGCGTCGACTGCGAGATCACCTACCGCGCGGCCAACAACCCCTATGTCGACAAGCGCATCCGTGACAGCCGCTTCCGCTACGGGGTGCGGCTGTTCGCGCCCAAGGGCGGGGACGGCGCCCGCGAGATGCTCGAAGGCATGATGAAGGGGCGCTCGGTGGCCCTCATGAACGACCAGAAGTTCAATCGTGGCGGTGTCGCCGCGCCCTTCTTCGGACGGATGGTGATGACGGCGCCGGGACCGACGCGGCTGGCGCTTCGATTCGGGACGGTGCTGCAGCCGATGACGGTTGAGCGGACGAAAGGCGCGCGGTTCCGCGCGGTGGTCCACGATCCGATCGTGCTTGAACAGACCGGCGACCGCACCGCCGACATCGCCGAAGGCGTGCGCCGGATCACCGCCCTGGTCGAGGAGCAGGTCCGCCGGCGTCCGGGGGAGTGGTTCTGGGTCCACCGGCGCTGGCCGAAGGAAGCCTATGCCGAACTCAAGGCCGCCGAGGATGACGGCGACTAGATCGAGATCGAGTCCTGGAAGGCGACGGGATCGTCGACGATGATGTCGTCGATGCCGCGTCGGCGCGGTCCGAAGTAGTCGTGGGTCCTGACGAACGGACGAGGTCGGAAGACCACGGCGTTCAGGCGATCGATCACGGAGCGCGCGGTGATCGGCTTGACCACCAGCTCGGTGACGCCGGCGTCGCGAGCCTCGACCACCCTGGGCCGATCGGCGAACCCGGTCATCATGATGATCGGCAGGTAGGGGTTGGCGCTGTCGGGCGAATTGCGGACCAGCCGCGTGAATTCGACCCCGTCCAGCGGTTCCATGCAGAAGTCGACGATGGCGATGTCGGCGGGCCATCCGCGCAGGGCCTGGAGCCCCTCGGCGCCGTCGCGCGCCTCGAGGACATCGCGGATACCGATGCCCTTCAGGATCGTGGAGACGATCGCCCGCATGTGCTGGTTATCGTCAACCAGCAACACCTTAAGGCTGCTCAGTCCGTCGTCCATCGCCCCTCGCGCTCGCCGCCTCGGCAGTCGCCGAACCGGTGATTCTCGAGTGCCGTAATAGGACGGTCCGCGCTACTGAAACGTTACCCAGTCTGAGTTGTCCGGTGCTGGGCCAGCAGCAGCGGATCGAGATTGCGGTCGCGCCACTTCAGGCGCCAGCACAGGTGCGGGCCGGTGGCCCGGCCGGTGGCTCCGACCGCGCCGATGACCTGGCCGCGAGCCACCGTCTGCCCGGCGCGCACGTCGAGGCGGGACTGGTGCAGATAGAAGCTGGTCAGACCCTGACCGTGGTCGATCATGGTCAGGCCGCCCTCGAAGTGCAGGCGCGGCTCGGCCAAGGTCACCAGACCAGCGGCGGGGGCCATGATCGGCGTGCCGGTGCGGGCCGCCAGGTCACAACCGTAATGGGGCCGCTTGGGCACGCCGTTGAGGATGCGCTGGCCGCCGAACTTCGCGCTGACTCGCCATGTGGACAGCGGCATGGCGAAGCCGTCGCGGAAGTGGTCGGCCTCGAGACGGCTGGCCTGGGCGGCGGCCTTGAGCGCCGACTCCCGCTTGATGCGGGCGAGCAGGGCAGGATCGCTGGGCTCGACCTGGTTCTGGGGCAACCCGCCGATGCGCTGGACGTCGAAGTCGCCAGGCGTGATCGCGAACGCGTGCGAGGCCGACCCGGCGTCGGTCTGGACGGTGAGGGTGGCGGCGCGCGGCGCGTCGCGGTCGAAGCCGACGAAGAACCACCCGACGGCCGAGGCGCGGCTGAGCACCTGTCCATCGAGGCTGACAGTGGCGCCGGGCGCGGTGCGGCCGATGGCGAACCCGCCCTGCTGAGGCCGACCGGACACCTTCAGCGCCGGTGGCGTGGCGAAGGCCGGGCCGGTCAGGCCCGCGCTCGCCGCCAGTCCTGCCAGCACGCCCCTGCGGTTCAGGGGTTGAGCTCCTGCCAGCGCTTCAGCGCTTCCGCTGGTCCGGCGTAAGCCTCCTGCACGGTGGGGTTCCAGTAGCGGAGGGCCTCGAGGGGGATCTTCTTGCCGCTGACGGCGCAGATCACATGGCGGCCCGGCTTGAGGACGGCGTAGTCGCCATCGCCGAAGTGAACCGTGGCGAGATCCCGGCCCATGTCACGATCAAAAGCGTTCATGGACGCAATGTAGCGAATGCGAGGGCGCTAGAACAGGGTTGGGTCTTCTCCCTTCCTCCTCGATGGAGGAAGGCCAGGGATGGTGATGCGCGCACTAACCTAGCACGAAGAACGCTGTTGGGCGCCGAGCTACCCTCGCCGACCATTCGTCTCGGCGGCCACGCCCAACGCTCCTCCATCGAGGAGGAGGGCCTAAAACAGGCTGCCCTGACCGGTCGGCGCGGCCGGGGGTTTCTTAGCGACCGGCCTGGGCGTCGGAGCGGCCGGCGGTGGCGTCGGCGTGCCCGATCCGCCGCCGTCGATCGTCGCCTCGCGGGTGACGTCCTCGAACAGCAGGTTCACGGCTTCGCCGGAGGCAAGGTCGCCCCCCTTCGCCACGGTCGAGCCGTCAGCGCGGGTGACCAGCACGAAACCGGGGCGGGGCGGGCGCTTGGGGTTCAGGGTCAGGCGCAGCTTGTCGAGGTTGGCCAGCTTCGCCTGCTCGGCATCGAGCCGGCGCGGGATGGCCGCGTTCAGACGCAGGTTCAGCTGGTCCAGCCGCGCCAGCAGCTGGTCGGTCTTCTGGGCCAGGACGGTTGGGCGCAGATGGGTCGCGGTTCGGGCCAGCCGGGCGGTCTCGCTGTCCAGCCGGCGCGGGAGGGCGGCGTTGAGGCGCAGGTTGAGCTGATCCAGTCGCGCTGCAAGCTGCTCGTTCTTGCGCGCCAGAAGGGCTGGACGAAGCGGGGCGGAAGTTTGGTCGAGCGCGCGCGCGTGCAGGTCGACGTTCCTGCGCAGGCCCATGGTCAGGTGGCTGGCGGCGTAGTCCAGCCGCTGGCGGGCCAGCGCCAGGATGTCGGCCGGGCGCGGCAGGCCACGCGACAGCGCCGTCAGCCGTTCGCGTCGGCTTTCCACGGCGCGGGAGGCGCACTGGTTGATGCGGCGGTCGTAGTCGCTGACGGCGGCCTTGAGCTCGCCCAGCACCGGCGTCGCCATCTCGGCGGCGGCGGTCGGGGTCGGCGCGCGGCGGTCGGAGACGAAGTCGATCAGGGTGGTGTCGGTCTCGTGGCCGACGGCCGAGATCAGCGGGATGGTCCCTTCGAACACGGCGCGGGCCAGGGCCTCGTCGTTGAAGGCCCAGAGATCCTCGACCGAACCGCCGCCCCGGGCGACGATCAGAATGTCGGGACGCGGCACGGGCCCGCCCGGCGCCATGGCGTTGAAGCCGCGGATGGCGGCGGCGACCTGGGCGGCGGCGACATCGCCCTGGACGACCACCGGCCAGACCACGACCCGGCAGGGCCAGCGGTCGCGGATGCGGTGCAGGATGTCGCGGATCACCGCGCCCGTCGGGCTGGTGATCACGCCGACGGTGGCGGGCATCGAGGGCAGGCGACGCTTGTGCTCGGCGGCGAACAGCCCCTCGGTGTTGAGCTTCGCCTTCAGCCGCTCGAGCTGGGCCAGCAGGGCGCCGACGCCGGCGGCCTCCATGGTCTCGATGACGATCTGATAGCGGGAGCCGGCCGGGAAGGTGGTGATCCGCCCGGTGACGATCACCTCCATGCCTTGGGTGGGCCGGATCGACAGGCCGCGGACGCTGCCCTTCCAGACGACGCCGTCGATGGCGGCCTTGTCGTCCTTGATGGTCAGGTAGACGTGGCCGCTGGCGTGGTGCGTGACCTTCGACAGCTCGCCGCGCAGCCGCACGAAGCCGTAGGCGTCCTCCAGCGTCCGCTTGAGGGCGAACGCCAGTTCCGAGACGGAGTAGGCCTGGGCGTTGGAGGGCGAGTCGTCGCTCATGCCCTATCCATATCTGTCATCCCGGCCGTCGCGAAGCGGCGAACCGGGACCCAGTTGCGGTGGTCGAGGGCTGGGTCCCGGATCGGCCGATGGCCGTCCGGGATGACAGCTCTTGTCGCGCTAGATGTAGCGGCGAAGCGACCGGGCCAGATCCGTGGCCGTGGTCTTCTTCTTGCCCGACTGCGGCTGCTGGTACGCGACCTGGGCGTGTTCGCGGCAGTAGGGGCCGTGTTCGCCCGAGCGACGGCCGCAGAAGGTGAAGCCGTCGGTGGACGGGTCGCCGATCGGCCACTTGCACATGTGGGCGCCCAGGGTCAGCACGGTGGCGCTGCCGGGTTCCTCGATGCGGTGGATCGGCTGCGGCATCTGCTGCTGCTGCTGGATGGTCGGGGTGGGGACCGCCTCGGCGGTCATCCGGCGCGGTGCGGCCGGGGTGGTCGAGACCGGACGCGCCGGCCGCGGGGTCTTGAACACGGGGCGGGCCGGCTGCGACGGCGCCGCGCGGCCCGACAGGCCGAGGCGGTGAACCTTGCCGATGACGGCGTTGCGAGTGACCCCGCCCAGTTGCTTGGCGATCTGGCTGGCCGAAAGGCCATCGAGCCAGAGTTTCTTCAGCGTCGTAACGCGCTCGTCGGTCCAGCCCATGGTCCAGCCCCTTCTGCCAAGAGGGTCGGCCGCGCCCCGCGCGCCCTGACCCCTACATCTAGTGTCCGAGCGGCTCTCCGAGCTGCTCGCCTACTAGATATCGTAAACCTTCTGTTAACCGGCACAATAGGCGCCATCGGGGATGTCCACAGATTCAATATGTTGAATCACATCCCGCCCGGCGTCGGGCAGAGGGCGCCCTGAAGCCGGCGGGCGGCGACTTAGGCGAGATTTTCGCGACGCGACAGGGATTTCGCGGGGGCGGGCGGTCAGACGGTTGCACTCGTCCCTGCGCGGGCGCACCTAGGGCGGCATGAAAGACATGGTCGAAAGCGTCCTTCCGCCGCAGCCGCGCGACTACGCCGGCTTCAACTGGACCGGCTTCACGACGCTCTACCTCAAGGAAGTGAACCGCTTCCGGAAAGTGTGGATGCAGACCCTCGCCGCCCCGGTGGTGACGACGTTGCTCTACATGATGGTGTTCGTCGTCGCCGTACGGGGCGCGGCGCCGCCGATCCACGGCACCCCATTCTCCCAGTTCGTGGCGCCCGGCCTGATCATGATGGCCATCCTCAACAACGCCTTCGCCAACTCGTCGTCGAGCCTGCTGCAGGCCAAGATGATGGGGCTGACGCCGGACTTCCTGACCCCGCCGCTGTCGGCGCTGGAGCAGGTGCTGGCCTTCGCTCTCGGCGCAGCCACGCGCGGCGTCGTGGTCGGAACGGTGACGGCGATCACCATCGCCTTCCTGCCGTTCACCGACATGAGCGTCAGCCACCTGTGGGCGATCGTCTACTTCGGGGCCGGCGCCTCGCTGATCCTCGGCTTCGTCGGGATGATCACCGGCCTCTGGTCGGAGAAGTTCGACCACCTGGCGGCGATCACCAATTTCCTGATCATGCCGATGACCTTCCTGTCCGGGACCTTCTATCTGATCGACCGGCTGCCCGAGCCGTTCCGCACGGCCAGCCACTTCAACCCGTTCTTCTATCTGATCGACGGGTTCCGCTATGGCTTCATCGGCCACGCCGACGGCAACCTGGCGATTGGCGCGGCCATGGTCGCCCTGCTCAACGTGGTGCTGTTCCTCAGCTGCTGGCGGATGTTCGTCACCGGCTGGCGGTTGAAGACCTGATCCAACCGACGGGGAGTCGTCGATGAAGGCCTGGAAGACGCTCGCCCTGGCGGCGGCCATCCTGTGCGGCGGCGCACCCGCGCTGGCGGCCCCTGCCTCCATCGCCGACCAGGTCGCGGCGTTCGCCAAGCCGACCCAGGCCGAGCGCCTCGCGATCCTGAAGGGGCTCCTCGACGCCCACCACCTGCCCTACGAGGTCCAGGCCTTCGCGGGCGGCAAGGCCGGCGCGCCGGCCGAGGGCTACAACGTCGTGGTCACGCTCGGCGAGGGCGACCGCGACATCCTGCTGACAGCCCACTACGACGCGGTCGTGCTCAAGGACGGGACCCTGGTTGACGGCGTGGTCGACAACGCCGCCTCGGTCGTGGCCCTGATCCAGGCCGCCGGCGTCCTCCAGGACGCGCGGCTCAACCATCGCCTGCGCATCGTCTTCACCGACCAGGAGGAGCTCGGCCTGCTAGGCGCCAAGGCCTACGCCACGGGCCCGGACGCCGCCCGCGTCGCCGCGGCCATCAACTTCGACATCAACGCCTATGGCGACACGCCCTTCTTCGCCGACCCCGGACCGAGCCAGCCAGAGGCGGCGCTGAGTGCGGCGGCGCAGGCCGGCTGCGAGGCCACGCGCGAGGCGTGCCGCGCCTTCGTCCAGTACCCGCCCAGCGACCACCTCGCCTTCCGCAAGGTCGGCATCCCGGCCGTCTCGTTCAGCTATCTGCCGAAGGACGAGGTCGAGACGCTGTCGGTGATGATGCAGAAGTCGCAGACCGCCTCGCCCGCCGGGCAAGACGCCCCGCCGCGCGTTCTGACGGTGATCCACACGTCCGCCGACACCATGGCCGAGGTGGATCCGGCCACGGTCGCGCGCGCCGCCAGGCTCGCGGTCGAGGTTGTGAAGGCGTTCGACCGGAAGCCCTAGAGCGCGGGCGGCCGCTCGCCGGCCCAGGCCATCGCCTGCGCCTGCTCGCCCGCCGCGAACACCCTGGCCTGGACGCCGGGCGCGAGCGGCGCGGCGAAACGGACCAGCGCCCGCAGCCAGCCCGTGTCGGTGACGAGGGCCACCCGCCGGAACCGGTCCCAGTCGCCGATCTTGCCGAAGCTGTAGGCAAAGTCCTTGGCCAGGGCCTCGGGCGCGATGTCGATGAAGCCGGAAGCGTCTGCGTAGACCCCGACGGTCGCATGGGTCGCGAGCTTCGCTTCGACCCCGGCGATCAGGCCGTCGTAATCGTCCGCCGTCAGATGACCTGCGAGCCGGTAGGCGATGACATGGTCCGGGGCCGGCAGGAGCTCGATCATGGAAACCTCGCTGGCGCCGGCAAGAGCGGCCTCGTCGCGGCCACGTTGCGGCCGGGTCAGGTCATTGACAATCCCCCGTTCCGCCGCGACAACGCCAAGCCTTCCTGTCCCCGCGCGCAGCGCCGGGGACTTTCTCGCTTTAGGGAGGCATCCTTGAGCACGCCGTCCACCGCCGCCGCGACCCCCGACCACATCATGGGCGTCTACAATCGCGCCCCGCTGGCGGTGGAGCGAGGCCGAGGCGCGCGTCTCTGGGACACCGAGGGCCGCGACTATCTCGACTGCGTGGCGGGCATCGCCACCAACGGTCTGGGCCACTGCCATCCCAAGCTGGTCGAGATGCTCAAGACACAGGGCGAGAAGCTCTGGCACGTCTCCAACATCTTCCGCATCCCGGGCCAGGAGGCGCTGGCGACCGCGCTGACCGACGCCACCTTCGCCGACGTGGTGTTCTTCACCAACTCCGGCACCGAGGCGATCGAGTGCGCGCTGAAGACGGCGCGCAAGTATCACACCGCCAACGGCAGCCCTGAGCGCCTCGACATCATCGGCTTCGACGGCTCGTTCCACGGCCGCAGCTATGCGGCCATCAACGCCGCCGGCAACCCGGGCTACGTCGAGGGCTTTGGTCCCCGCCTGCCCAACTACATCCAGGCCAAGTGGGGCGAGATGGACGCCCTCAAGGCGATGATCGAGGCCCCGACCACCGCCGCGGTAATCTTCGAGCCCGTTCAGGGCGAGGGCGGCGCCCGGGCCATGCCGGAAGCCGACCTCGACCAGATCCGCGCCTGGACCCGCGAGAACGGCGTCCTGCTGATCTACGACGAAGTGCAGTCGGGCATGGGCCGCACCGGCAAGCTGTTCGCCCACGAGTGGGCCAGCGACGCCGCGCCGGACATCATGTGTGTGGCCAAGGCGCTCGGCGGCGGCTTCCCGGTCGGCGCCTGCCTGGCGACGGCGGAAGCGGCCAAGGGCATGACCGTGGGCGTCCATGGCTCGACCTTCGGCGGCAACCCGCTGGCCATGGCCGTCGGCCTCGCGGCCTTCGAGGAAATCAACAGCGACGCGATCCTGAACAACGTCCGCGACGTCGCCGGCTACTTCACCCAGCAGCTGTCGGGCCTCAAGGACCGCTTCCCGGACGTCATCGTCGACGTGCGCGGCAAGGGCTTCCTGATCGGCCTCAAGCTGGTCCCGGTGAACCGCGACTTCATGGGCTGGGCCCGCGATCACCAGCTGCTGGTGGCCGGGGGCGGGGACAACTGCGTCCGCCTGCTGCCGCCGTTGAACCTCACTGTCGACGAGGCCCGCGAGGCCATCGAAAAGCTCGAAAAAGCCTGCGAGACGGCCAGGGCGCACGCCGCCGCCGCCTGACCAATCGGGGGCGGTTCAAGGTGTCATGAGTGATGGCCTAGACTGCCCCCAGCCACTTTGACGCTCCCCGCGACGCGGGCCTGAGCGGGGGGATGTAATGACCCAACCGAGACACTTCCTCGACCTTTGGAAGATGGAATCCAGCGACCTCCGGACGATCCTGGACGACGCCAGGACCCGCAAGGCGTCGCGCCGCGGCTGGACCCAGGCGATGGTCGACCACGACCGTCCCGCCGAAGGGCGCACCCTGGCGATGATCTTCGAGAAGAACTCGACCCGTACCCGCTTCTCGTTCGACGCCGCCATCCGCCAGCTTGGCGGCCACGGCATCATTTCCAGCTCGACCGACATGCAGCTGGGCCGCGGCGAGAGCATCGAGGACACCGCCCGGGTGCTCTCGCGGATGGTCGACGCGGTGATGATCCGCGCCAACCGCCACGACGACGTTGAACTGTTCGCGCAGAACTCGCCGGTGCCGGTGATCAACGGCCTGACCGACCGCAGCCACCCCTGCCAGATCATGGCCGACCTGCTCACCCTCGAGGAGCATCGCGGCCCGGTGACCGGCAAGACCATCGCCTGGGTCGGCGACGGCAACAATGTCTGCGCCAGCTTCATCCACGCCGCGCCCAAGCTTGGCTTCAAGCTGAACATCGCATGCCCGGCGGCCTATCACCCCGACCTCTACGACCTCGCCCGCGCGGCCGAGCAGCAGGGCCGGGTGGAGATGACCGACGATCCCCGCGCCGCGGTCGAAGGCGCCGATTGCGTCGTCACGGACACCTGGGTGTCGATGGGCGATGTCGACGGCGAGGCGCGGATGGACGCGTTTGAGTCCTATCAGGTCGATGAGGACCTGATGTCGCTGGCGCACAAGGAGGCGGTGTTCCTGCATTGCCTGCCTGCCCACCGCGGCGAGGAAGTCAGCGACGGCGTCATCGACGGCCCGCAGTCGCTGATCTGGGACGAAGCGGAGAACCGCATCCACGCCCAGAAATCGATCCTCGCCTGGTGCTTCGGCAAGATCGGCTGATGTCGATGGGGACATGGACCTGGAAGGTCCGTCTCCCCATCGAGCTTGGCATCACCGGAGACACCTGCGCCTTGCGTCCATGTCCCCGGCCGCAGCTAGCCCGCCGCCTGGATCCGCTTCTCGATCCCCGCCGCCAGTGACGGGTGATACGTCCCCTTCGACGCCTCGAAGTAGCGCTTCGCCAGGGGCAGGCCCCAGTCCTTGTCCTTGATCAGGCCGTTGTAGAGCGGGTTGATGAACAGGCCGCGGCCGATGCTGCCCAGGAACTGTTCGAGCGACGCGACGCCCGGTGCGTAGCGGTTGGCCACCACCAGCTCCAGCCAGGCCGAGCGGACGTACGCGTTGGCCGAGTCCGACAGGTCGAAGGCCTTGTCGAGGTCGGCCATCTGCGCGGCGGTCAGCTTGCGCGGCAGGCCGTCGAGGAAGCGCTTCCACTGCTGGGTGGTCCATGCCTTGGCCGGGATGGCGCTGGCGGGACCGCCGGCGAGAAAAGCCGCGCGGTCGGCATCGACCTTCTGCAGGGCCGGCGAGGGGGCGTGGAAGGCATTGCCCGGAATGCCGGGCTTGTAGACCCATTCGTCGAGCTGCAGCTTCGCCTCCACAGCCTTGTCGCCCTTGACCAGGTGCTTGCGCAGGTCGGCGAGGAAGCCGGCGGTGGTCTGGGGCTTGAAGGCATGGCGGTCGAAGTAGCCGCGCAGATAGGCGTCCCAGCGGTCGCGGCCCACGGCGTGCTCGAGCGTGCGCAGGAAGGCGTCGCCCTTGATGTACTCGACGGTGGTCTTGTCGCCGAACAGGGTCACCTGCTCGGGCTTGCTGGTCTTCAGCTCTTCCTGGAGTTCGTCCCAGCTCAGGTCGGCCTCGATCTGGGCCCGCTCGGGACCGTAGATCGCCTCCATCATCCGGTTCTCGACGTAGCTGGTGAAGCCCTCGTTCAGCCAGATGTCCTTCCAGGTGGCGTTGGTCACCAGGTTGCCCGACCAGCTGTGGGCCAGCTCGTGCGCGACAAGGCTGACGTTCGCCTTGTCGCCGGTGATGAAGGTCGGGGTCAGGAAGGTGAGGGTGGTGTTCTCCATGCCGCCGTACGGGAACGCGGGCGGCAGCACCAGGACGTCATACCGGCCCCAGCGATAGGGGCCGTAAAGCCCCTCGGCAGCCTCGACCATCTTCTCGGTGTCGCTCAGCTCGGCGGCCGCGCGGTCGATCATCGACGGCTCGGTATAGACCCCCGTGCGCGGGCCCAGCGCCTTGAAGGCGATGTCGCCAACCGCCAGGGCGATCAGGTAGGGCGCCGTCGGATGGGTCATCCGGAAGCGCCAGGCGCGCTTGCCGTCGCCGGCCGGCTCGCCCTCGGGGGTCAGCTTCTCGCCGCTCATCACCGCGCTCATGCCCTGCGGCACGACAATGCGGGCGGTCCAGGTCTGGCGGATGCCGGGGCTGTCCTGGGTCGGGATCCAGCTGCGGTTCAGGGTCGGCTGGCCCTGGCTGTAGAGGAAGGGCCTGGTCTTGCCCGCGGTCAGCTCCGGCGGCAGCCACTGCAGCGCCAGCGGGTCGGGGTCGGTCGCGTAGGTCACGACGATGCGTTTGGCGCCGTTCAGCTGCACGGTCAGAGGCGCACCCTTCTCACCGACGCTCTCGCCAAGCGTCCAGGGCAGGGCGCGCCCGGCGTGGTCGGTTACCTTGGCAATCTTCAGGCCGAGCGCGTCGAGCACGACCGCCTTCGCGCCCGGCGCGGCGAGCACGTCGAGCGTAGCGGTCCCGGACACGGTGCGCGTCGCGAAATCCGGCGTCAGGTCGAGATCGACATGGGTGACCCGCGCCACGCGCGGCTGGGCCCAGGTCTGGTCGTCGACGGCGTCAGGCGTGGTCAGGATCGGCGCGATCTCTGGCGCGGCGGCGAAGGCGGGAACGGCGACCAGGGCGGAGGCCAGGGCGCAGCCGGCGAGCAGCGCGCGAGCGAAGGGCGACATGAAGCGGATCCTCGAACAATGGTCCGGTCCCGGAAGGCCGGCCCGACCTCCATGCTCTACTCTGGTTTCACCCGCAACCAGATGGTCGCGCCCCTCTCGCAATCGCGCGCTCGGCGTCCTATCTAGCCGCCTTCATGACCGAGCCCCTTTCCCAACCCGCCCCGACGATCGCGGACGATCTCGTTTCGGCCTTCCAGATCGAGGGCTGGCCCGTGCGCGGACGCATCGTCCGCCTCGGCGCCTCCGTGCACGAGATCCTGACCCGCCACGACTATCCCGAAGCGGTCGCCAACCTGCTCGGCGAAGCCTGCGCGCTCGCCTCCCTGGTCGGCTCGAGCCTCAAGTTCGAGGGGCGGATGATCGTCCAGGCCCAGGGCGACGGGCCGGTCGCCTATGTCGTCGTCGACTACGACACCGACGGCTCGCTGCGCGGCTACTGCCGATTCGACGCCGACCGCGTCGCCGAGGTCAGCCAGGGCTTCGTGCGCCCGGGCGCCAAGACCCTGCTGGGCAAGGGCGTCTTCATCATGACCGTCGACCAGGGCGCGGACATGGAGCGCTACCAGGGCATCACGCCGATCGAGGGCGAGACCCTGGCCCTGTGCGCCGAGCAGTATTTCGACCAGTCCGAACAGACCCCGACCAAGATCCGCCTCGCCGTCGGCCAGGTCGACACCGGCGAGGGGCCGACGTGGCGCGCCGGCGGCATTCTCATCCAGAACATCGCCGAGGACGCGGCTCGGGGTTCGACCCAGGACGTGTGGGAACGGGCGCAAGCGCTGTTCCTGACCACGGCCGAGGACGAGCTCGTCGACCCACTGCTGTCGTCCGAGACGCTGCTGTGGCGGCTGTTCAACGAGGACGGTGTGCGCGTCTTCGAACCCAAGCCGATGCGCGCCTTCTGCCGTTGCTCGCCCGAGCGCATCGCCAGCGTCATCGAGAGCTTCAGCCCGGCCGAGCGGGCCGAGATGGTCGAGCCGGATGGCAAGATCCACGTCACCTGCGAATACTGCTCGCGCGAGTACGCTCTGGCCCCGGACGCGGTCTAGCCGCGCCCGCGGCCTGCCGGCTGACCGGGAAAATCGCTCCCAACCCCCGGTTGCCTCGCGGCCGAGAAATATCTTGGGTGACCCTACGGCCCCCTCGATAGGCTCACTCCATAGCATGGCGACGAAGAGCGCCGGCGGGAGTGGACGTGGGGCAGGACGCATGACGTTTGCGACGCGTGGAGGCCGTGAGCCTTCCCCCTTGGCGGTCAGGGCTCGGCATGGCCCGGATCGTCTGCGCCGCGGCGTCGCGTCGTCGGAAGTCGCCGGCGCATGATCGAACAGCCTCGCCTCGGGTTCGTGACCAAGTTCACCTACGGCCTCGGCTCGCTGTCCTTCGGGGTCGGCGCCGCGATCATGTCAGCGGCCACTCTCCTGCCCACATTGACGCCCGCCTGGC
>JAZJXN010000122.1:0-16055 GCA_040390885.1 Pseudomonadota bacterium
CAGGCCGGCGATGCGGCCGGCGTCCTTGGTCGCCTGACGCTGGGCGTCGTTGAAGTAGGCGGGAACCGTGATGACGGCCTTGGTGACCGTTTCACCCAGGTGACGCTCGGCGTCTTCCTTGAGCTTCATCAGGATGAAGGCCGAAACCTCCTGCGGGCTGTAGTCCTTGCCGTGGGCGCGGACATAGGCGTCGCCGGCGCCGCCCTTGACGATCTCGTAGGGCACCATGCCCTTGTCCTTGTCGACGACCGGGTCGTTGTAGGAGCGGCCGATCAGGCGCTTGATCGCGAACAGGGTGTTGGTCGGGTTGGTGACCGCCTGGCGCCGGGCGGGCTGACCGACAAGCTTCTCGCCGTCATCAAGGAAACCGACGACCGAAGGGGTCGTGCGGGCGCCTTCCGCGTTCTCGATAACTTTCGGGCTCTTGCCGTCCATGATGGCGACGCACGAGTTCGTGGTCCCGAGGTCGATGCCGATGATCTTGCTCATCTTGAGTCTCTGTAGCTCCCTGACTGGCGGACGGTGGTGACGAAGGCCTTGCTTGAAGCGCCCCGGTTCTTCTCTTCCGTCCCCGGTTAGATCCTCTGGATTGGTGGATCCGGCCCCCGGTGTCGAAGGCCGTTGTCGAGTCCGCCATATGGGAAGCAGGGCACCTCCCGCAAGAGCAAAACCCCAGCCAAATTGAGGGCTTTCCGGGCCGGCGCACGAAACCCCCCGTTTGGGGCATGGCGGTTGGGGGCTTGGCGAGGGAATGTCGCCCCGCTTCGAGGGACAGCAACTGAGGGGATAAAACCATGTCCACTATCAATAAACGCCTGCGCGCAGGCCTGGCGGTCGCCATCTTCGCGGGCGTCAGCCTGCTCTCCGCGGCCCAGGCTTCGGCCGAGGATCGCCGCGTGCGCATCATCAACGAAACACGGCACACGATCGTGAAATTCTACGCGTCGAACGTTTCGGCGGGCACCTGGGAGGAAGACATCCTGGGCCGCGACGTGCTGCGGCCGGGCCAGTCGGTGGTCGTCAACGCCGATGACGGTTCCGGCTACTGCCTCTACGATTTCAAGGCCGTGTTCGACGACGGTGACGAGCTGGTGAAATCCCGCGTCGACGTCTGCAAGATCGAGTCCTACCGCTACACCGAGTAGCCGAGGGGGCGATGCCGGGGCGGGGCCGTGAGGGACCCGCCCCGGCGTTTCGCGTCCCGATGCCGCCGGTTTCCCCCTCGACAATTCCTGGGTGTGCCGGCGGTCGAACGTCGTTACATGTCGAGGGGGACTTCTTCCTCGGGGGCGCTGCAATGATTTCGGTATCGGTCAGACTGCGCGCGGCTGCGGCCGCCGCGTTCATCTCGGCGTCGGCGCTTCTCGCCGCCACTCCGGCCTCGGCGGAAGACCGCCGCGTGAACATCATCAACGAGACCAGCTACACCATCGTCGAATTCTACGCCTCCAACGTCGGCGAGAACGCGTGGGAAGAGGACATCCTCGGCCGCGACATGCTCGCCCCCGACGAGTCGGTCGTCATCGACATCGACGATGGCAGCGGCCACTGCCTCTACGATTTCAGGGCGGTGTTCGAGGACGGCGACGAGCTGGTCAAGAACCGCATCAACGTCTGCCAGATCGAGTCCTACAGCTACACGGACTAGCGAGGCCCGGCGCTCTCCCGCCGGCGGCCGGGGAGCGCTATATCCGGACCATGACCCTGTCAGGCTTCATCCTGCTGCCGGGACGGCTGAACGCCGCCGCCCAGGCCGCGCTCGTCGCCGAGGTGCTGGACGCCGCCCATGCTGCGCCCTTCCACCGGCAGGTCACGCCGGGCGGCAAGCCGATGAGCGTGGAGATGACCGGGCTAGGCGAGCTGTCCTGGGTCACCGACGCCCGGGGTTACCGTTACGAGCCGCTGCATCCGCTGACCGGCGCGCCCTGGCCGGCGATGCCGCAGATCCTGCGCGAGCTGTGGGCGGAACTGGCGGACGCGCTGGTCCCCGCCGACAGCTGCCTGGTAAACCGCTACCGCGAGACCGCGAAGATGGGCCTCCACCGTGACGAGGACGAGGCGGACCCAGGCTTTCCGGTGCTGTCGGTGTCGCTGGGCGACACCGCCATTTTCCGTATCGGCGGACTGAAGCGGACGGACCCGACCCGGTCGGTGCGGCTGGCCTCGGGCGACGTCTGCCTGCTGGCCGGAGAGTCGCGGCTGGCCTTCCATGGCGTGGACCGGATCATCCCGGGCTCGTCCCGTCTGGTCCCCGGCGGCGGCCGCATCAACCTGACCCTGCGCCGGGCCGCGCCCGCGCCGACCTTGGCGAGCCCCGTCGCCGCGGACTAGGGTGCCTCGAAAGACCCGAGGAAATCCCCCCATGCTCAAGCTTACCCGTCCCGAGGGCACGGAGCCCGGCGATCTGCACCTGTCGCGCCGCGCGCTCGGCGGCCTGTTCTTCGCCGGCTACGCCGCCGCCGCGGCGTCCGCCTCCGCCGAGCCGATCTCGACGCCCGCCGACGGCCTGATCGCCGAGACCGTGATGCTGCCGACCGTTGATCGGCCGATTCCCGCCTACATGGCCCGGCCGGACGCGCGCGGCCGGTTCCCGGTCGTGCTGGTCGTCTCCGAGGTGTTCGGGGTCCATGAGTACATCCGCGACGTCTGTCGCCGTCTGGCCCACCAGGGCTACGTGGCCCTCGCCCCGGACTTTTTCGTCCGCCACGGCGATCCGGCCCCGCTCACGGACTTCGACCAGATCCGCGAGATCGTCGCGGCCGCGACCGAGCAGGAGGTGATGAACGACCTCCAGGGCGCGGTGGTGTGGCTGAACAGCCAGCCCTTCGTGAACAGAAGCAAGATGGGCATCACCGGCTTCTGCTGGGGCGGCGCCGTGGTCTGGCTGGCCTGTTCGCGCTTCCGCGAGTTCCGGTCCGGGGTCGCCTGGTACGGCCGCCTGTCGCGCCCGGCCGCCGGTCAGTTCCTGGCCGAACCGGAGCGGCGCTGGCCGCTGGAGGAGGCCGGCTACCTCAAGGCCCCGGTGCTCGGCCTCTACGCCGGCAAGGACCAGGGCATCCCGGCCGCGGACATCGAGGCGATGCGCGACCGGCTGGCCGAGTACCGCAAGGACGGCAGCGACATCATCGTCTATCCGGACGCCCAGCACGGCTTCCACGCCGACTACCGCACCAGCTACGACGCCCGGGCGGCCGAGGACGGCTGGCGACGGATGCTGGATCACCTCCAGCGCACCGGCGTGGGACCGAAGAGCTTCTGAACAGGGACCGGCGGCGCTAGAGCCGGGCCGGGATCCTCACCGGGAGTTCCTCGAAACCCTTCACGAAGGCGGAATGGACCCGCTTGGGCTCGCCCACGACCTCGATCTTGGGATAGCGCTTGAGGATCTCTTCCCAGACCACACGCAGCTGCATCTCGGCCAGGCGGTTGCCGACGCAGCGGTGGATGCCGAAGCCGAACGACATGTGATGGCGGGGCCGCTCGCGGTCGATGATGAACTGGTTTGGATTGTCGATCGCGGTCTCGTCGCGGTTGCCCGAGACGTACCACATCGCCAGCTTGTCGCCCTTGCGGATGGTCTTGCCGCCCAGCTCGTAGTCCTGCAGCGCGGTGCGTCGCATGTAGGCCAGCGGCGTCTGCCAGCGGATGATCTCCGACACCATCGACGGGATCAGCGCGGGATTGGCGCGCAGCTTGTCGTATTCAGCGGGGTTCTCGTTCAGCGCCAGCAGGCCGCCGCTGATCGAGTTGCGGGTGGTGTCGTTGCCGCCGACGATCAGCAGGATCAGATTCCCGAGATACTCCATGCGGTCCATGTTCCGCGTCGATTCCCCGTGCGCGAGCATCGAGATCAGGTCGTTCTTGGGCGGTGAATTGACCCGTTCGTTCCACAGCCGGGTGAAGTAGTCGACGCACTCGAACAGCTCGGCGCGGCGCTCTTCCTCGGTCTCGATGATGCCGGTCCCCGGCGCCGCGGTGGCCACGTCCGACCAGCGGGTCAGCTTGCGGCGGTCCTCCCACGGGAAGTCGAACAGCGTCGCCAGCATCTGGGTGGTCAGCTCGATCGAGATCCTGTCGACCCAGTTGAAGGTCTCGTTCAGCGGCAGCTCGTCGAGCAGCTTGCCGGCCCGCTCGCGGATGACCGGCTCCAGCTGCATCAGGCTGTGCGGGCTGACGATCGGGCTCACCGTCTTGCGCTGCACGTCGTGCTTGGGCGGGTCCATGGCGATGAACATCGGCAGGACGAAGTCCTCGTCGAAGTTTCGCAGGGTGATCCCGCCCTGGAAGGCGTCGGACGAGAACACCTGGTGGTTGGTGTCCACCTCCATGATGTCGTTGAAGCGGGTGACCGACCAATAGGGCCCGATCTCCTCGTCGACCTCGCAGTAGTGGACCGGGTCTTCGGCCCGCAGCCGCTCGAAATACGGCCAGTGGGTGTCGGTCACCCAGAGCTCCGGATCGGCCACGTTGATGTCGCTGAGCGGGATCGAATAGGCCCGTTCGCGAGCGGCCTTGTCCTTCTGGGCGCGGCCCAGATCGAATGCGCCATCGGCCATGGCGGCCTCCCTGATCTTATCGTTGTTCACATGGCGCCATAAAACAGCGCACTTGTCACGCACGCCTCGCGTGTCCATGTGTCGGTCATGTTCATCCAGACCGAACCCACGCCCAATCCCGAGGTCTTGAAGTTCCTCCCCGGCCGCGAGGTGCTCGCCGACGGCGCGCGCGAATTCCGCGACGACGAGGAGGCCGCCGTCTCGCCGCTGGCCAAGGCGCTGTTCGACATCGGCGACGTGAACCGCGTCTTCTTCGGGACCGACTTCCTGACCGTGACCCGCGGCGAGGGCGCCGATTGGGCGCACCTTAAGGCGCCGATCCTGGCCGCGATCATGGACCACTTCACCTCCGGCCAGCCGATCCTCACGGGCGAGGCGGCCGGCGGCCACGACGAGACCGTCTACGAGGGCGAGACCGCCCAGATCGTCGAGGAGATCAAGGATCTGCTCGACACCCGCATCCGCCCGGCCGTCGCCCAGGACGGCGGCGACATCGTCTTCTCGCGTTTCGAGGCCGACACCGGCGTCGTGTATCTGCACATGCGCGGCGCCTGCTCGGGCTGCCCGTCATCCTCGGCGACGCTGAAGGCCGGGGTCGAGAACATGCTCAAGCACTACGTTCCCGAGGTGACGCGGGTCGAACAGACCCTCTAGCGCCGAAAGCTCTCGTTTTCCGCGAGATCTGTGGCAGGCTCCCCGGCAAGAACACTCCGGGGAAACACCATGAAGCCTTATCTGATCCTGGCCGCCGCCGCCGTCGCGCTGTCGGCCTGCGGACAATCCGAGCCGGCGACAGCCCCCGCGCCGGTCGCCGCGCCCGCGCCGCCGCCTCTGACCTCCGCCGGCCCCTTCAAGGCGACCCAGAACGGCGTCGGCCTGATCACGCCTGAATCCCGCGCCAACATCACCGTCATCGAGAAGGCCTTCCCGGGCGCCACCGCCCAGGGCACCTGGATCGAGGGCGCAACGGAGTTGATCCCCGTGGTCAGCGTCACCGGCGAGCACGACCTGTCGCTCGACGTGATGTCAGTCCCCAAGTCCACGACGGTCGGGCTGATCCTGGTCCACGCCGGCCCCGTGAGCGGCCCGGGTGGCGAGACCTTCGGCGCGAAACGCGCCGACACCGCCTTCACCGACGCCCAGTGCGAGGCCGGCGAGGGCCGCTACGGCGGCAAGACGATCTGCCACCGCGCCGACGACACCGCCACGGCCTACGTCTTCGACGGGGCCGGGCCTGCGGCGAAGATCGTCCAGATCCGCTGGCAGAAGCCGGGCGTCGCCAGCGCTGACTGGGACAAGGCTCCGCTGAAGTGGGGCGGCGGCAAGGTGCGCTGACGACCCGGCGCTCATTTCAGCAACACCACTTGTGACGAATAATCGGCGACCCATATTGCAACCGTATTGGTTGCTTTTGGAGCTCGCCGTCATGTCCCCCACCCCCGCTATCGACGCCGCGCCGGCGCCCCTGTCCGAAGCCGGCCTCGATCTGCTCTTCCGCGAAGCCCGCACGCGCAACGGCTGGACCGACAAGCCGGTCCCCGAGGCCCTGCTGCGCAAGCTCTACGACCTGACGAAGTTCGGCCCGACCGCCGCAAACTCGACCCCGGCCCGCTTCGTCTTCGTGACCAGCGCCGAGGGCAAGGCGAAGCTGGCCGCCCTCGCCTCCGGCAACAACCAGGCCAAGATCCTGGCCGCGCCGGTGACCGTGATCATCGGTCACGACCTCGACTTCATGGACCGCAACGCCGAGCTCTTCCCCAATGCGCCGACCCTGCTGACGGGGCTGAAGGGCACGCCGCAGGCCGAACCGATGGCCTTCCGAAACAGCTCGCTTCAGGGCGGATACTTCATTATCGCCGCGCGGGCCCTCGGCCTGGACGTCGGTCCGATGTCCGGCTTTGACAACGTCGCCGTCGACGGGGCCTTCTTCGCCGGGACCAGCATCAGGTCGAACTTCATCGTCAGCCTCGGCTACGGCAACGATGACGGCCTGTTCCCGCGCAACCCGCGTCTCGCGTTCGAGGACGCGGCCAGCTTCGCTTAAGGTCCCGACTGGTCTAGGAACGGCGCGAACCGTTTCTAGGCCGCTCGCTTGATCCTCGCCCTCGACACCTGCCTGACCGCCTGCTCGGCCGCCCTCCTGGACGGCGAGACGGTGCTCGCCGCCCGCTCCGAACAGATGCCGCGCGGCCATCAGGAACGCCTGGCGCCGCTGATCCAGGAGCTGATGGCCGAGGCCGGCGTGAGCTTCCCGCAGCTGACGCGCATCGGCGTCACTGTCGGCCCCGGCAGCTTCACCGGTCTGCGGGTCGGCCTCGCCTTCGCCAAGGGACTGTCCGCGGCGCTGTCGATCCCCGCCGTCGGCGTCGGCACGCTGGAGGCCATGGCCTTCGGTCGCGAAGGCTTCGTCGCCGCCGTCCTCGATGCGCGGCGGGAGCAGGTCTATGTGCAGCTGTTCGGCGACGGCGTCGCCTTGATGGCGCCCGACGCCCTGACCGCCCACGACGCCGCCGCCCGCATCGCCGAGCTCTATGCCGGGGGTGCCGCGACTCTGGTCGGGACAGGCGCGCCGCTGGTCGCCCAGGTGCTGCCGAACGCCGCCGTCGAGACTCCGGATGGCCCCGATCCGATCGCCGTCGCGCGGCTCGCCGCCCGCGGCCCGGCGCCGACCCATGCGCCCAGGCCGCTGTACCTTCGCGCGCCCGACGCCAAGCTGCCGACGCTGTGACCCTGCGCGCCGCCACGCCCGACGACGCGGCGGCGCTGGCGGGCCTGCACGCGACCGCCTTCGATCACCCCTGGGCCGCGTCCGAGATCGCCGACCTCGCCGCCCAGCCCGGCGCTTTCGCCCTGCTCGCCGAGGCGCAGGGCTTCATCCTCTGCCGCGCCATCGCCGGTGAGGCCGAGATCCTGACCCTCGCCGTCGATCCCGCCGCCCGTCGCCTCGGCGTGGCCCGGGCGCTGGTCGAGGCGGCCGCCGGCGTCGCCGCCCAGGCCGGCGCCGAGACGCTGTTCCTGGAGGTCGCCGATGACAACGCCGCCGCCCTCGGACTCTATGCCGGAACGGGTTTCGAGCGGGTCGGGCGGCGCCGAAACTACTATGCGTCCGGCGCAGATGCTGTCGTGATGCGGCGCACGCTTAACAGGTGACGCCGGGCGGCCTATCTTGCCCGCGACTCAATCGGGAGATCTCGCCTTGGACCGCCTCGAAAAGCTCTGCGTCGAAAAAGGGATGCGGATGACCGACCAGCGGCGGGTCATCGCGCGCGTGCTCTCCACGGCCCAGGATCATCCTGACGTGGAGGAGCTCTACCGCCGCGCCCACGCCATCGATCCGCACATCTCCATCGCGACCGTCTACCGGACCGTCCGCCTGTTCGAGGAGTCGGGCATCATCGAGCGCCACGACTTCCGCGACGGCCGCTCGCGCTACGAAGAAGCGCCCGACGTCCACCACGACCACCTCATCGACATGAAGACCGGCAAGGTCGTCGAGTTCGTCGACGAGGAGATCGAGGCCCTGCAGCAGGCCATCGCCCGCAAGCTCGGCTACAAGCTCGTCGACCACCGCCTGGAACTCTACGGCGTGCCGATCGAGGAGTAGTCTAGTCGGCCCGCTATACCGCGATGTTGACCACAACGGCTGGGCCGGTGCGCTGCACCTTTCAGTGCAGGCTAGGTCAGCTACATGACATATACGTATAGACGTATCGGCGTTCAGTAGTCGCTCACGGAGTGTTAAGGCGGCGCTGTCTAGTCTCGCGGTCCAGAGGATCCGTTGAGACCCCGATGTATCGCTTTCTGATCTCCCTGCTAGCCGGGCCCGCAAGGTCGCCGGAATTGCTTCAGGCCCAGATCAGCGCGTTCTCGCGTCAGGTTCCGCTGATGTACGCCCTGGTGATGGTCAACTCCGTGGCCCTCGCCGCGACCCACCTGTCGTCATCGCCGCCGTTGCTGACCCTGGTCTTTCCGGGCGTCCTCTGCGCCGCGGCCCTGTACCGCCTGATCGCCTGGGCCCGCGTCCAGAAGCAGCCCATCGACGCCGCCGGCGCCGAGAAGATGCTGCGTCGGACGGTGATCATCTCCGCCGTGCTCGGCGTCGGATTCACGGGCTGGGCCTTGAGCCTGATGCCGTATGGGGACGCCTACGCCCAGGCCCATGTGGCCTTCTTCATGGGCATCACCGCGATCGGCTGCGTCTTCTGCCTGATGCATGTTCGGGCCGCCGCCCTGCTGCTGACCGGGCTCATCGTCGGCCCGCTGACCGTGGCCCTGGCGATCAGCGGCAATCCGGTGTTCATCGCCATCGCCCTGAACCTGGTCCTGGTCGCCGTGACCATGATCATCATCCTGCTGATCTATTACCGCGACTTCGCGGACCTCGTGGAATCGCGGCGTAGCCTGCAGATCCGCCAGGGCGAGACCCAGCGGCTCAGCGATGACAACCTGCGGCTGGCCAATCTCGACAACCTCACCGGCCTGCCCAACCGGCGACAGTTCTTCGCGCTGCTCGAGAGCATGACCGTCCGCGCCGCGGACGAAGGCGGCCGTTTCGTGGTCGGAGTCATCGATCTCGACGGCTTCAAGCCGGTCAACGACGCCTACGGCCACGCCGTCGGCGACCGGGTCCTGATCGAGGCCGGCGCCCGGCTCGGCCGCGACCACGGCCGGCCCCTCTTCGTGGCCCGGCTCGGCGGCGACGAATACGGGCTGATCCTCGACGACGATGTTTCCGACCAGGCCCTGGCCCAGCTCGGCGCCAGGCTCTGCGACGCCCTGCGCGCGCCCTATGTGATGTCCGGCGTCACCGCCCAGGTGACCGGGTCGGTCGGCTTCGCCGCCTATCCCGAGGCGGCCACGACCCCGGAGCTGCTCTACGAGCGCGCCGACTACGCCCTCTATCACGCCAAGCAGCACGTGCGCGGCGCGGCGGTGGTGTTCTCGGAGACGCACGAGACCGCGATCCGCACGGCCGGGGTCATCGAGCAGGCCCTGCGCCACGCCGATCTCGACGCCGAATTCCATCTCGCCTTCCAGCCGATCGTCGACATCGACACCGGCCGTGTGGTCGCCTGCGAGGCGCTGGCGCGCTGGTCGAGCCCGACGCTCGGCGCCGTTTCGCCCGGCGACTTCGTGCCGGTGGCGGAGCGCAGCGGCCTGATCGCGGCGATGTCGCCGGTATTCCTCGGCTGGGCGCTGAAGGCCGCAGCCACCTGGCCCGAAGCGGTGCGCCTGTCGTTCAACCTGTCGGTCCGCGACATCACCGATCCTGACCAGGTCAGGCGCATGGTGCAGATCATCCGCGACGGCGGCGTCGAACCCGGCCGCATCGACCTGGAGATCACCGAGACGGCGATGATGCGCGACTTCGAGCAGGCCGAGCGCGCGCTCGCCATGCTCAAGGGCCTGGGCGTGCGCATCTCGATCGACGACTTCGGGGCCGGCTACTCCAGTCTCGGCTACGTCCACCGCCTGCCGATCGACAAGCTCAAGATCGACGCCAGCTTCGTGCGCGGCCTCGAGGCCGGCGGCAAGCGTCGGGCCATCGTAAAGACCATCGTCGACCTTTGCCGAAACCTCGATCTCGACTGCGTCGTCGAGGGGGTGGAGACGACCGAACAGGTGCTGCTGCTGCGGGCGCTCGGCTGCCGCATCGCCCAGGGCTACCTGTTCGCGCGGCCGATGGACGGGGACCAACTCGCCGACTACCTGGCCCTGCACGACGGCAGCGATCGCTCGGCCGACCCGGGCCGCAAGCGCGCCTAGCGCCGCTTGATCGGCGGACAGCGCGCCCCCATAACCTCGGCATGAGCCAGTCCGCGCCGGAAAAGCGCCTCTACATCAAGACCTACGGCTGTCAGATGAACGTCTACGACAGTGAACGCATGGCCGATGTCCTGCGTCCGCTCGGCTATGCGGTGACCGACGAGCCGGAGGGCGCCGACCTGGTCGTGCTCAACACCTGCCACATCCGCGAGAAGGCCACCGAAAAGGTCTATTCCGAGCTCGGCCACATCAAGCAGATGAAGATCCGCAAGGCCGACGCCGGCGGCGCGATGAAGATCGTCGTCGCCGGCTGCGTGGCCCAGGCCGAGGGCGCCGAGATCATGCGCCGGCAGCCCGCCGTCGACCTCGTTGTCGGCCCCCAGGCCTATCACCAGATCCCGGAACTGATCGCGCGCACCCACCGCGCGCTTGGCGAGCGGCTCAGCGCCGACTTCGCCGCCGACGAGAAGTTCGACGCCCTGCCGGCCGAGCGGCACGTCAGCGGCGTGACCGCCTTTCTCACGGTGCAGGAGGGCTGCGACAAGTTCTGCACCTTCTGCGTGGTCCCCTACACGCGCGGCGGCGAGTGGTCGCGACCGGTCGAGACCATCCTCGCCGAGGCGCGGGTGCTGGCGGACAAGGGCGTGCGCGAGGTCACCCTGCTGGGCCAGAACGTCAACGCCTACGACGGCGACCCGGGCGGCCTGGCCGGGCTGGTCCGGAAGCTTGCCCGGATCGATGGTCTCGACCGCATCCGCTACACCACCAGCCATCCGCGCGACATGGACGACGCCCTGATCGCCGCCCATGGCGAACTGCCGGCCCTGATGCCCTACCTGCACCTGCCGGTGCAGGCGGGCAGCGACCGCATCCTCAAGGCCATGAACCGCGGCCACACGGCCGAACACTATATCCGGCTGGTCGAGCGCATCCGCGCCGCGCGGCCGGACATCGCCCTCAGCGGCGATTTCATCGTCGGCTTCCCGGGCGAGCGCGACAGCGACTTCGAGGCGACCATGAGCCTCGTTCGCGAGGTCGGCTATGTCGGCGCCTTCTCGTTCAAGTACAGTCGCCGCCCGGGCACCCCGGCCTCGGCCATGCCCGGCCAGGTCGCCGGCGACGTCATGGACGAACGGCTGCAGAGGCTGAACACCCTGCTGCAGGACCAGACCGCCGCCTTCAACCAGGCGGTCGTCGGCCGCACGGCGCCGGTGCTGATCGAGAAGGCCGGCCGCCACCCCGGCCAGATCGGCGGCCGCTCGCCCTGGCTGCAGCCGGTCCACATCGACGGCCCCGAGAATCTGATTGGAAAGATCGTCCCGGTGAAGATCGACACGGCCACACGCAACAGCCTGTCGGGTTCGCTCGTTCTGGAACCTGCATGAGCCGACCTCCCGAATTCCTCCCGCTGTCCGACGAGGCGGCGCGCGCCGTCTCCGGCCCCGCCGGCCGCCACGCCGCCCTGATCGAGGACGCCTTCAAGGTCCTGATCGAGACGCCCGGCGGCGGCGTCTCGGTGCAGGGCGACGCGCGCGGCCGCGGTCAGGCCAAGCGCGCCATCGCGAGCCTGGCGGCCCTGATCGACGCCGGCGCCGATGTCAGCGACGCCGACGTGCGCGTGGCCATCGGCGAGGCCCGGCCGGCTGAGACCTCGACCGCCGGCTCCGGCCCCGCCTCGCCCGGCGCGCCCCGCCGGGGCGGCATCTCGCCGAAGACCACGACCCAGGCCCGCTACATGGAGATGCTGGGCCGCCACGACGTCACCTTCGGCCTCGGCCCGGCGGGCACCGGCAAGACCTTCCTCGCCGTCGCCCACGGCGCCGGCATGCTGCTGCGCGGCGACGTCGACCGGTTGATCATCACCCGGCCCGCGGTCGAGGCCGGGGAGAAGCTCGGCTTCCTGCCCGGCGACCTGACCGAGAAGGTCGATCCCTACATGGCCCCGGTCTGGGAATCCCTGATCCAGATCATCGGCGCCGAACAGCTTCGCCGCCGTCGCGACAAGGGCGAGATCGAGGTTGCCCCGATCGCCTTCATGCGCGGCCGGACCCTGGCCCACGCCTATGTCATCGTCGACGAGGCCCAGAACACCAGCCGCCTGCAGATGAAGATGGTCCTGACCCGCCTGGGCGAGGGCTCGCGCATGGCGGTGACCGGCGACCCCAGCCAGATCGACCTGCTCAACGCTTCGGACTCGGGCCTCGCCCACGCCGTGGCGATCCTCGAGGGCGTCGAAGGCGTCGGCGTCACCCGCTTCACCGCCGACGACGTGGTCCGCCACCCGATGGTGGCCCGCATCGTCCGCGCCTACGACGACGACGCGGCCAAGCGCGCCGGCCAGAAATGATCGACGTCGAGGTCGAGGACGAGGCCTGGACGTCGGTGCTGCCGGACGCCGAGGCCCTCGCCACGCGCGCCGCTGGAGCCGCCCTGGCGAGCACGGAAGGGGCGGTGGTGATCCTGCTGACCGACGACGCCGCCGTCGCCGACCTCAACATCCGCTTCCGCGACAAGCCCGGCCCGACCAATGTGCTGTCGTTCCCGGCGCCCGACAATCCCGAGGGGCTGCTGGGCGATATCGCCCTGGCCTACGGCGTTTGCGCGCGCGAAGCGGAGGAGCAGGGCAAGCCCCTCGCCCACCATCTGCAACATCTGGTGGCCCATGGCGTGCTACATCTTCTAGGATACGACCACCTCGACGACCTCGAGGCCGAGGAGATGGAAGCGCTGGAGCGGCAGATACTGGCCGGCCTGGATATTCCCGACCCCTATTCCTGACCTTTATCGAAGACAGATGCCCAGCTCAGACGACGCCAGTCTCAAGCCCGAAACGCCCCGACGAAGCCGGGGGCTTCGGGCCCTCTTCCGACGCCTGAGGCGTGACGTGCACGAGCCGGTGGCCGAGCTCGAGACGCCCGGCCAGGCCGCCGCCGCGACCCTCGTCGGTCAGGCCCGCGCCTTCCAGACCCTGACCGTCGACGACGTCATGACCCCGCGGGCCGACATCGTCGCCGTCGAGATTTCCACCCCCTTCGACCTGCTGGTGGCCCAGTTCATCGAGACCGAGCATTCGCGCATGCCCATCTACCGGGTCACGCTCGATGACCCGGTCGGCGTCGTCCACATCAAGGATGTGTTCAAGGCGATGGCCGGCAAGGGGCGCAAGCCCACGGGCGCGACCGCCGTTCTCAAGCGGCTGAAGCGCGAGACCCTCTACGTCCCGACCTCGATGCGCGCCGCCGACCTGCTGACCCAGATGCAGAAGACCCGCATCCACCTGGCCCTCGTGATCGACGAGTACGGCGGCACCGAGGGCCTGGTCACGCTTGAGGACCTGATCGAGGCGGTGGTCGGCGAGATCGACGACGAACACGACGAGGCCACGGTCAGCGGCGTCATCGCCCGGGGCGGCGGCGTGTTCGAGGCCGACGCCCGCGCACCGATCGAGGACCTGGAGATCGCCCTTGGCGACGCCGAGCTGGCCCCGCCCGACCTCGAGGAAGAGATCGACACGGTCGGGGGCCTGGTCACGGCCATCGCCGGCCGCGTGCCGCGCCGGGGCGAGGTGATCGCCCACCCCTCTGGCTATGAGCTGGAGGTCGTCGACGCCGACCCGCGCCGGGTGAAACGGGTCCGGATCCGGATACGGCCGGAGGAGCCGGCGACCGAGGCCGCGCCGGCGTGACGCTGGACCTGTCGAAGCTCGACCCGTCGAGGATTCCGCGCTGGACGCTGGCCCTGCTGGCCGGCGCCGCGGCGGGCTTCGCCCATCCGCCCTGGGGCCTGCTGCCGGGACTGCTCGGCTACCCGCTGCTGCTGTGGCTGATCGAAACGGCGGACGCGGACCGGCCCCTGCGCTCGGCCTTCTGGCGCGGCTGGCTCGCCGGAACCGCCTATTTCGGCCTCGGCACCTGGTGGGTGTCGGAGGCCTTCCTAGTCGACATCGCCGCCCACGGCTGGATGGCGCCGTTCGCGGTGATCCTGATGGCCGGCGGCCTGGCGCTGTTCTGGGGCCTCGCCGCCGTCGCCTATCGCTGGGTCGGCGCGACCGGCCTCGCGCGGCCGCTGATCTTCGCCGGGGTGCTGACCGCGTTCGAGTGGCTGCGCGGCCACCTGCTCACCGGGTTTCCCTGGAACCTGCCGGGCGAGACCTGGCGCGCCGGCTCGGCGATGTCGCAGACCGCCAGCCTGGTCGGCGCCTATGGCCTGACCTGGATTACGCTGGCGGCGGTCAGCACCGTCGCGCTCTGGACCCGCGGCCGCGACGGCCGGCCCGGCCGCATCGCCATCGGACTCGCCGCCGGCGTCCTGGGCGGACTGTTCGCCTGGGGCGCGCAGCGCCTCGACGACGCCGAACCGACCCTGCGCGACGGCGTTCGCGTCCGTATCGTCCAGGCGGACGTCAAGCAGTCCGCCAAGTACGATCCCGCCCACTTCAAGCGCATCGTCGACGCCTACGTCGATCTGACCCGCCGCCCGCCGCCGAAGGGCCTCGAGCCCGCCCATCTGGTGATCTGGCCGGAAGGGGCCATCCCGGCCTCGGCGAACGAGTACCTGGCGCCGGGAACCTGGACCCGCGACGCCATCGAGGGCGCGCTCAAGCCCGGTCAGGTGCTGATGGTCGGCGCCTACCGTTTCGAGACCCAAACGCAGATCTACAACAGCCTCGTCGTGGTCGAGCAGAACCCGACCCGGGGCCTGATCCCGATCGGCATCTACGACAAGCACCGGCTGGTGCCGTTCGGCGAGTACATGCCGCTCGACGGCCTGATGGACCGGCTGGGGATCAAGGCGCTTGTGAAGGTCGGAGACGGTTTCGCCAGCGGCCCGCCGCCGCGGCCGATCCGCATTCCCGGGCTCCCCGCGTTCCAGCCCCTGATCTGCTACGAGGCGCTGTTCCCGGGCTTCACCCGGTCCGGCGCCATCGCCTCGGGGGGGCGCCCCGACTTCATCGTCAACGTCTCCAACGACGCCTGGTTCGGCAGCACCAGCGGACCGCTCCAGCACCTCAATCTGGCCAGCTACCGGGCCATCGAGGAAGGCGTCCCGATCCTCCGTTCAACCCCGACAGGGGTTTCTGGCGTGATCGACGCCCTGGGGCGAGTTGACGCAGGCTCACTCGGCCTTGGCGAGACCGGCGTTATTGACGCGATCCTTCCGCAGCAGCGTTTCGACACGGTTTATGCCCGGTTTGGCGACCTTCCGTTGTGGATCATGCTGTTGATATCAGCGGGTCTCATTCTCCGTATTCGGGTAGTGCCGCTATTGAAAAGGCGGCAGAAAGGGGGGAAGGGGTGACTACCAGAAACCATCGTTTCCTGTTCACTAGGCCCTCATGACGACAACAGCCGATACCGACCGCTCGCCCAACCCCGTCGATCTCCACGTCGGCGGACGCATTCGCATGCGCCGCAAACTGCTTGGCGTGTCGCAGGAGCGGCTGGCCGACGATCTGGGCCTTACCTTCCAGCAGGTCCAGAAATACGAGCGCGGCGCCAACCGCGTTTCCGCCTCGAAACTCTACGAAATCGCCAAGTCGCTGCAGACCTCGATCGCCTACTTCTTCGACGGCCTGGTCGATCCTTCCACGGCGCGCGCCGAGGGCGTGGCCGAGAGCGGCGCCGAGCCCTTCATCCACGACTTCCTGATGACCCCCGAGGGTCTCGAGCTCGCGGCGCTGTTCCCCAAGATCAAGCGCGGCCGCGTTCGCCGCCGCATCCTCGACCTCGTCCG
>JAZJXN010000122.1:16065-21175 GCA_040390885.1 Pseudomonadota bacterium
CCGAGGCCGCCGAGACCGACTGACGGTCCCGCGCCATCGCGTATCGATCGAGCAACAGGCGGCCGCCCCCCAGCGGCCGCCTGTTTCGTTTTCGGCCGTCCGCGTCGCACCCGGCCTGGTCGCGCCGCACGCCGTCAGCGCCCGATTCCGAGCCTTTGTGATGACATCTGGAGTTTTCAGCGGCCGCGACGGCCCGCTATCGCTTGCGGATATAAGGATGTCTTTATATGGTCCGCTCCGTCGCCCCCGTGGGGCGCTCCCGTCGCCATGGAGCTTCTCTTGAGCCGTTCGTCGTACATCTTCACCAGTGAAAGCGTTTCCGAAGGCCACCCGGACAAGGTCGCCGACCGGATCAGCGACACCGTCGTCGACGCCTTCCTGACCGCCGACCCCGAGGCGCGGGTCGCCTGCGAAACCCTGGTGACGACCAACCGCGTCGTGCTCGCGGGCGAAGTCCGCGCCGGCAAGCCGGGCGGCGACAAGGCCGCCAACAAGCAGCTGACCAAGGACATCCTCGGCTCGCTGGAGTCCAAGGTCCGCGCCGCGATCAAGGACATCGGTTACGAGCAGAAGGGCTTCCACTGGCAGAAGGCGAAGTACGCCAACTACCTGCACGGCCAGTCGGCCCACATCGCCCAGGGCGTTGACGCCTCGGACAAGAAGGACGAAGGCGCCGGCGACCAGGGCATCATGTTCGGCTACGCCAGCACCGAGACCCCGGAGCTGATGCCGGCCACCCTGCAGTACAGCCACAACATCCTGAAGCGCCTGGCCGAGCTGCGTCACAGCGGCGAGCTGCACGAGCTGGAGCCCGACGCCAAGAGCCAGGTGACCCTTGAGTACGACGGCAACGGCAAGCCCGTCCGCGTCGTCTCGATCGTGGTCTCGCACCAGCACAAGAAGAAGATCGACGGCAAGTCCGCGACCTCCAAGCGCGTGCTCGACCTGATCAAGCCGCATATCCTGCCGATCTTCCCGGACGGCCTGATCACCAAGAAGACCCAGTGGCTGGTCAACCCGACCGGCCGCTTCGAGATCGGCGGACCGGACGGCGACGCCGGCGTGACCGGTCGCAAGATCATCGTCGACACCTACGGCGGCGCCTCGCCGCACGGCGGCGGCGCCTTCAGCGGCAAGGACCCGACCAAGGTTGACCGCTCGGCGGCCTACGCCTGCCGCTACCTGGCCAAGAACGTCGTCGCCGCAGGCCTGGCCGAGCGCTGCACGATCCAGATCGCCTACGCCATCGGCGTCGCCCGTCCGGTGTCGTTCCACGTCGACCTGCACGGCACCGGCAAGGTCGACCCGGCCCTGCTCGAGCAGGTCCTGCCGGAGCTGCTGAACGGCGTCACGCCGCGCGCCATCCGCGAACACCTGCAGCTTAACAAGCCGATCTACGCCCGCACCGCCGCCTACGGCCACTTCGGCCGCCAGCCGGACAACGAGGGCGGCTTCAGCTGGGAAAAGACCGACCTGGTCCCGGAACTGCAGAAGCTCGCCGGCTAACGCCAGGCGGGGACATGCATCCCTGAGGGTGCGTGTCCCCCGCCGCGGCCGCATGGAGGGGACAGCGCCGCTTCGCGGATGCATGTCCCCTTTTCTGTTATAGCGCCCCCATGACCGTCACCCCTCAGCAACCGCACGGCCCCCTGCGCAGCTACGGCCGCATCAAGTCCCGCCCGATCAAGGCGCGCCAGGCTGTCCTGCTCGACACCCTGGCCCCCCAGGTCGAGATCCCGCAGGGACCGTTCGATCCGCGGGACCTGAAGCCGGACGCCCGCGAGATCTGGCTGGAGATCGGCTTTGGCGGCGGCGAACACATGGCCGGACAGGCCGAGCGCGACCGCGACATCCTCATCATCGGGGTCGAGCCGTTCCTGAACGGCGTCGCCAGCGCCCTGCGCCATGTCGAGGAGAAGAGCCTCGTCAACGTCCGCGTCCATCAGGGCGACGCGCGCGAGGTCGCCAGCCAGCTGCCCGACGGCTCGCTGGACCGTATCTTCATCCTGTTTCCCGATCCCTGGCCCAAGGCCCGGCACAACAAGCGCCGCATCGTTCAGCCCGAGTTCCTCGCGGAGCTGCATCGGCTGCTGAAGCCGGGCGGGAGACTTCGTTTCGCCACGGACTGGGCCGCCTATGCCGACTGGACCCTTGAGCGTGTGCTCGGCGGCGGCCTTTTCGTCTGGCCGGCGGAGCGCGCCGACGATTGGCGCGTTCCCCCTGCTGACCACATGACCACCCGCTATGAGGAGAAGAAGCTTGGCGACTGCGCGCCGGTCTTCCTCGACTTCGTCAAAGCCTGAGAAAATTCAGGCAATTCGCCTAAGGGTGCCGCAGGGTCGGGCAGACTCGACCGTGGGGCGTGACCCGATGGCGGAATTGCCGAGATTGTGGTTTTCAGAGCATCCCCACTGGCCGAGACGGTCGACGCTGCAGTCCTCGGACTGACGTTGACGGGCTGGAGACGCCGATGACGACGGAGATCTCGCGCAAATCGCCCCCTGGAGAGCGGCCCGTGGCCGACGTCCAGGCAATGCGCGTCTTCTACCAGTCGACCCTCGACGCCATGGCCATGAGTGTGGCCGTGCTCAGCCCCAAGGGCGTGATCATCGCGGTCAACGCATCCTGGGCTCAGTTCCTTGCCGACAACGCCCTCTCCGATCCCGGCCTCGCCATCGGCGGCAACTATCTCGACCTCTGCCGGCGCAAGGGCGACCCGGACTCGCTCACGATCGCGGCCGCGCTGACGGCGCTGATCGGTGGCGGCCCCGGCCCCTTCCGCCTCGAGTATCCCTGTCCCTGGACGACCGGCAACCGATGGTCTCGGATGTCGGCGGTCCGCGTCGGCTCGGCGACGTCGCCGTTCGTCATCCTCAGCCACGAGGATATCACCGAGCAGCGCGAGATCCGGTTGCGACAGCGCGAGATCACCGGCCGCCTGCTGCTGGCCGAGGACGAGGAGCGCCGGCGCCTCGGCCGCGAACTGCACGACGGCGCCGCCCAGAAGCTGGCCGCCGCCAAGCTGATCCTCGGCCGCGGACAGGCCCCCGAAGCCGTCGCCGAGGCGCAACAGCTGCTCAGCGAGGCGATCAGCGACCTGCGCGGCATTTCCGACCGCCTGCATCCGCCGATGTTCGATCCGCTCGGCCTCGTCGCGGCGATACGCCGTGCAGTCGGCCGGTTCAGCCGCGAGACCGGCGTCGCCGTGGCCCTGTCCCTTCCGGAAGCCTTCCCCAGGCTGGCCCGGCCGGTCGAGATCACCCTGTTCGGCGCGGCCCGGGAGGCGCTCGACAACATCCGCCTCCACTCGGGCAGCCCCAAGGCGAGCCTGTCGCTGCAGGTTGAAACGGACGAGCCCTGCGTGCGCCTGACGGTCCGCGACCACGGCAAGGGCGGGGCCCCGGCCGAAGGCGACGGCCTCGCCGGACTGCGCCTGCGCGTCGAACAGCTCGGCGGCTCGCTGACGCTGGCGAGAGCCCGGCCCGGGCTGACGATGACCGTGCGCCTGCCGGTCCTGCCGGCCGATGCGGACGCCGCCGGCGCAGACGGGGGCTGACAAACCCCGGCCAGGGGTCTATATTGGCTTCAACATCGTTTGATCGCGCTGGATAGCGCAGTCGAGCGGCGGTCTTCGGGCCGCCGCTTTTTGTTTGGGTTTTGGACGCATGCGCGCACGGACGGCGGAGGACGCCCAACTGCTCGAACTGCTCGATCCGGTGGCCGAGGCCGCCGGTTACGAGATCGTCCGTCTGCGTCTCATGGCCGGCAAGGAAAGCCGCCGCCTGCAGATCATGGCCGAAACTCCGGACGGCGACATGACCGTCGAGGGCTGCACGATCCTGTCGCGCGCCGTCTCGGAGATCATGGACGCCGCCGACCCGATCACCGGCGAATACACGCTGGAGGTCTCCAGCCCCGGCATCGACCGGCCGCTGACCCGACTGAAGGACTTCGCGACCTGGGAAGGTTTCGAGGCCCGCATCGAGCTCGATCGCCTCGCCGAGAACCGCAAGCGTTTCAAGGGTGAGCTGGCCGGGGTCGAGAACGACCAGGTCGGGATCAACGTCGAGGGCGAGGCCGACACCACCCTCTACATTCCGTTCGACTGGATCCTCGAGGCCAAGCTGGTTCTCAACGATCAACTGATGAAACACGGGGCGGAGAGCCGCACCGCCCGCCTCGACACCGAACAAGACTCCTAGAAGCAGGAACACGACCATGGCCACCGGCATTTCCGCCAACCGGCTCGAACTTCTCCAGATCGCCGACGCGGTCGCCCGCGAAAAGGGCATCGAGAAGGAAATCGTCATCGCTTCCATCGAGGAAGCCATCCAGAAGGCCGCGCGCAGCCGCTACGGCCAGGAACACGACATCCGGGTGACGATCGACCCGAAGACCGGCGAAACCTCGATCAAGCGTTATGTGACGGTGGTCGAGGACGACGCCGAGCTGGACGAGGAGTCGCTCGGCAAGGTCCGTCTCGCCGACGCCCTGGCCTATGACCGCGAAGCCTTCGTCGGCCAGGTGACCGACGAAGAGCTGCCGCCGTTCGAGTTCGGCCGGGTCCAGACGCAGATGGCCCGCCAGGTCGTGACCGGAAAGGTCCGCGAGGCCGAGCGCGAGCGTCAGTTTGAAGAGTTCAAGGATCGCGTCGGCGAGATCGTCAACGGCTCGGTCAAGCGCGTCGAGTACGGCAACGTCATCGTCGACCTCGGCCGCGGCGAAGGCATCATGCGCCGCGACCAGTCGATCCCGCGCGAGAACTTCAACATCGGCGACCGCATCCGCTGCTACATCTACGACGTCCGTCGCGAGACCAAGGGCCCGCAGATCATGCTCAGCCGCGCCCACGGCGGCTTCATGGCCAAGCTGTTCGCGCAGGAAGTGCCGGAGGTCTACGACGGCGTCATCGAGATCCGCGCCGTCGCGCGGGACCCGGGCAGCCGCGCCAAGATGGCGGTGGTCTCCAACGACAGCAGCATCGACCCGGTCGGCGCCTGCGTCGGCATGCGCGGCTCGCGGGTTCAGGCCGTGGTGGCCGAACTGCAGGGCGAGAAGATCGACATCATTCAGTGGAACCCGGACGAGGCGACCTTCATCGTCAACGCCC
>JAZJXN010000123.1:0-8977 GCA_040390885.1 Pseudomonadota bacterium
CTTGCAGTCGCGGTGGCGGTTCTTCAGCGACTTGAGCGAGCTTCTGACCTTCATGTCCGTCTACCGTTTGCGGGACGCCCGGGCGCAAGAGAAGCGGCGCCAGCGGGAACCCGGTTGTTTCCAGAGCGGGCGGCTATAGGCGGAGGCAGGCGAGGAGTCAACGCTCACCGCTTTGGCGACGGGCGGACGGCCTTGCCGTTAAGGCTTTTCGCGGGCTTGTGATTGAGGCAGCCGGACGGCTGCGTCTAGGTTGGCCCGATGGATCGTCGTTCCTTCATCGTCCTCACCCTCGCCGGCTGCGCGGATCCGCAGCTCGAACCCAAGCTGGCGGGGCCCTCGCCCGCGCCCGCCGGGCCGCCCATAACGCCGACGCCGGCCTCGTACACGGTGGCCGGCGACAGTGGTGATCCGAACTTCGACACCTGGCTGGCGGGCTTCCGCATCCGGGCGCGCGAGAAGGGCGTGCCCCAGGCGGTGATCGATCGCGAGCTGGCCGGCCTGAAGCCGAACCCGAGCGTCGAGTCCTCTGACTCGCGCCAGCCCGAGTTCTCCAAGCCGATCGGCGACTATGTGAAGGGCGTGACCGCCGGCGACCGTATCCCGCTCGGCCGCCGCTATCGCGACAGCCTGCCCTACCTGACCCAGATCGAGCAGCGCTACGGCGCGCCGCGCGACATCATCCTCGCCATCTGGGCGCTGGAATCGGCGTTCGGGAAGATCCAGGGCGACATGGACGTCGTCCGCTCGCTGGCCACCCTCGCCGCGCATGGCCGCCGTCGGGAATGGGCCGAGGGCGAGCTGGTCGCGGCGCTGAAGATCATCGGCTCCGGCGAGGCCACCCGCACGCGGCTCAAGGGCAGCTGGGCCGGCGCCATGGGCCAGACCCAGTTCCTGCCTTCGGTGTTCCTGACCACCGCCGTCGATGGCGACGGCGACGGCCTGCGCGACATCTGGGGATCAACCGCCGACGCCCTGTTCTCGACCGGCAGCTACATGGCCAAGGCCGGCTGGCGGCGTGGCGAGAGCTGGCACAAGGAAGTCTCCGTGCCGGCCGGCTTCGACTACTCCGTGGTCGAGGGGCCGAAGATGACCCCGACCGCCTGGGGCGAGTTGGGCGTCAAGCGCGCCGATGGCCTGCCCTGGAGCGCGGCCGACCAGGCCGCCGAATGCGGCATCATCGCGCCCGCCGGAGCGTCGGGACCCATCTTCCTGGTCTTCCCCAACCACATGGCGATCCGCAAGTACAACAACTCGACCTCCTACGCGCTGGGCGTGGGCACGCTGGCCGAGGCCTTCAGCGGCGGCGGTCAGCTGGTCAGGCCCTGGCCCTACGAGACGCCGATGTCGCTGGCCGACCGCACGGCGGCCCAGACGGCGCTGACGCAGCTCGGCTACAACCCGGGGGCGGCCGACGGGGTCATCGGGACCAACACCCGCGTGGCGCTGCGGGCCTGGCAGAAGTCGAAAGGCATTCCGGCGGACGGCTATCTGTCGCCGGACATGGTGCGTCGCCTGCGGGCGGACGCGGGCGGACTGTAGCCGGGGACATGCTCCGAAGGGGCGCGTCCCCCGTCGTGATCAACATGCTGGGGACACGCACCCTTCGGGAGCAAGTCCCCAGCGTCAGACCCCGCCCTCGTCGCTGCGCTCGAGCAGCGCCAGCGTGGATTCGTCTTCCTCGTCGATCGAGGCGCCCTCCCCGGCCTTTCGCAGGATGCTGTTGCGGAAGGCGAAGGCGGTGAGCCCGGCCAGGATCGCGGCGTTGAGCAGGAACGGCGCCCAGGCCACGGCCTCGTAGAGACCGACGAACAGGGGGGCGATGATGACGTTGAGCCCGTTCACCGCCGCGATCGCCGCCGCCGCCTGGGCCTGTTCGTGCATGTTGACGCTCAGCGAGGCGCCGGCCGTGAATCCCGGGCGCGCGAAGCCGTAGCCGAGCGAGGCGATGGCGTAGCCGGCGACCACGGTCCAGTAGTCCGGCGCGAAGGCGGTGATCAGGTTGCCGATGCAGGCCAGGATGACGCCCCAGCGCAGCAGCACCTTGGGGCCCATGTTGAACATCCGGATCAGGCCCCACTGGGCCAGCAGTCCGGCCATCGCCCCGGCCGCCATGGCCACGGAGATGTAGCCCAGCGCCGCGATCGGGCTGAGCTTGAGCTTGTCGATGATCATGAAGCCGAGTGTGTAGCCCTGGGCGGTCTGGCAGGTGGCGACGAGGAAGCCGTAGATCAGGAAGGGCGCCAGCCGCGGATCCTTCCACAGCCCGGCCCCGGCCAGCCGCCGCGTCTCGCGGGCGACGGGCTCCTCGGGCAGGAAGCGATAGACGACGAACAGCATCGCCACCGCGATCAGCGAGAAGGCGAACAGCGGCCCGGCGAGGGTGACCACCGGCAGGATGAACAGCGGCGCCAGGAACGGTCCGACCACGGTGCCAAGACCGAAGGCGCCGGCGAGGCTGGCCATCTGCTGGGTGCGGTCGGCGCGGCTGGTCCGCTCGGCGACATAGGCCTGGGTGGCCGGGTTCGAGGCGGACCCGATCAGGCCAAACAACGCCCGGGCCAGCAGGAAGATGACGAAGATCGCGTACCAGGGCGCCAGGTGATGCAGGCCGGCCGTGACCACCAGGCCGCAGCACAGCATCGAGACGGCGAATCCGACCAGCCCGAGCATGATCAGCGGCTTGCGGCCGCGCTTGTCCGATTCCCGGGCCCAGATTGGCGACATCACCGCCCACAACAGGGCAGACAGCGAGAAGATCGCCGCCATGAAGGCGTCCGGCACGTCGATCTCGCGACCGATGGCGGGCAGGATCGACATCAGGCCGGTATTGCCGATCGCCACGACGATCGAGACGGCGAACAGGATGGCGAACGACCGGGGGGCCAGCATGGGCTTGGTGGGGGCGCGTCCGTCCTTCATCTGAGCACTGTTAGGCGCGCCGATTCCCGAGTGCAACGGGGCCCGAACACTCACGGGGCATTAAGCATTAACGACGATGGTCTGGCGATTAACCTCGCGGGGCGGCGGACTACCCATGTTTCAGATCATCGGCATCGTGCTGCTCTTCGGGCTGGTGTTCGGCAGCTACATCATCTCCGGCGGCAAGATGGGGGTCATCACCCACGCCCTGCCCCACGAGATGATGGCCATCGGCGGCGCCGGGGTGGCGGCGTTCCTGATCTCCAACTCCATGACCGTGATCAAGGGATCGCTGAGCGGCCTCGGCAAGGCGTTCAAGGGCCCCAAATGGAAGGCCAGCGACTACCGCGACCTGCTGTCGCTGCTGTTCCTGCTGACCAAGACCATGAAGTCCAAGGGCGTCATCGCCCTCGAAAGCCATATCGAGAAGCCGGCGGAGAGCTCGATCTTCTCGCGCTTCCCCAAGATCACGAAGGACCACTTCGCCGTCGACTTCATCTGCGACACCCTGCGGATGATGACCATGAACCTGGAGGATCCCCACCAGGTCGAGGACGCGATGGAGAAGCAGCTCGAGAAGCACCACCACGAGGCGCAGGAGCCGGCCCACGCGCTCCAGAACCTCGCCGACGCCCTGCCCGCCCTCGGCATCGTCGCGGCCGTGCTCGGGGTCATCAAGACCATGGGCTCGATCACCGAACCGCCGGAAGTGCTCGGCGGCATGATCGGCGGCGCCCTGGTCGGCACCTTCCTCGGCGTGTTCCTCGCTTACGGCCTGGTCGGCCCGCTGGCCGCGCGGCTCAAGGCCGTGGTCGACGAGGAGGGCGCCTTCTATCGAATCATCCAGTCGGTTCTCGTCGCGCACCTGCACGGCAACGCCGCCCAGATCTCGGTCGAGATCGGCCGCGGCAGCGTCCCCTCGGGCGCCCAGCCGAGCTTCCTCGAACTCGAGGAAGCCCTTTCCAACATACCCAACGACGCCTGACCCGCGCGCGGGGGGCGAAAAAAGTGATCACGCGGGCGTGAAGCTAACGCTTGCGCCTGCGTCATCTCGCTGCATAGTCCTGAACTTGCGCTCCCCTGGTGGGGCGCTTGACACTCCTCACAGGGGACTTTCCGACATGACCTCCGATCTGCTTCGTAAGCTGCTCGTCGCCGGCGCCGCCGTCGCCGCTCTGTCCGTCGCCGCCTGCGGCAAGCCCGCCGAGAAGGCCGAAGAGTCCGCCGCCACGGCTGACGCCGCCGCGACCGACGCCGCCGCCGCCGCCGACACGGCCGCGACCGCCGCGACCGACGCTTCGGCCGCCGCCGCGACCGCTTCGGGCGCCGCCGCCGACGCCGCCGCCGCTGCTCCGGCTGACGCCGCCGCCGCCGCGCCGGCCGCCGCCGACGCCGCCGCGACCGCTCCGGCCGAGAAGCACTAAGCTTCTCGACGCGCATAGCGTTATGGGAAGGGCCGCTCTCACGAGCGGCCCTTTTCCTTTGTGCCGACGATGACGACGCCCGATCCCTCACCCGCCACCGACCCGAACCTGACCTGGGGCGACGACGGCCTGCCGCGTTCGGGGCTGTATGGCGACGTCTACTTCTCCGCCGAGGACGGACTCGCGGAGTCGCGGGCGGTGTTCCTGAGCGGGGCCGGGCTGCCGGAGGCCTGGTCCGGCCGGGCGGACTTCACCGTCGGCGAGCTCGGCTTCGGCACCGGGCTCAACATCGCCGCCCTGCTCGACCTCTGGAGCCGCACGCGCCCGGCCGGCGGACGGCTGCACATCTTCTCGATCGAGGGCCACCCGATCGCCCGCGCGGACGCCGCCCGGGCCCTGGCCCGCTGGCCGGAGCTGGCGCCGGTCGCCGACGCCCTGCTCGCCGGCTGGCCGCGCCGGGCCCGCGGCTTCCACCGCGTGGAGCTGCCTGGCCTGAACGCCACCCTGGATCTCGCCGTCATGGACGCCGCCGAGGCGCTGGCGCAGTGGGACGGCCAGGCCGACGCCTGGTTCCTCGACGGCTTCTCGCCCGCGACAAACCCGGCGATGTGGAGCCAGCCGGTGCTGGACCTGATCGCCGCCCGCAGCGCGCCCGGCGCCGTGGCCGCCACCTTCACCGTCGCCGGCGCCGTGCGGCGCGGGCTGCAGGCCGCAGGCTTCGCGGTCGACAAACGCCCGGGCTTCGGCCGCAAGCGCGAACGGCTGGAGGCGCGCCTGCCCGGCGAGGCGCCCGCCCCCTCGCCCGCGAAGTCGGTCGCCGTCATCGGGTCCGGGATCGCCGGCGCCGCCCTGGCCCGCGCCTTCCGGGCGCTGGGGGCCGAAGTCGCCGTGTTCGACCCACGCGGTCCCGGAGGCGGCGCTTCCGGCAACCCGGCCGCCCTCGTCACCCCGCGCCTGGACGCCGGGCTCGGACCGGCCGCCGCCCTCTATGCCCAGGCCTTCGCCCACGCGGCCGACGCCTACCGCGGCCTGCCCGAGGCCGTGATCGCCGACGGCGCCCTGCAGCTGGCGCAGGCCGACCGCGACGCCGGCCGGTTCGCGACCGTGGCGGCCAGCGACCTGTTCGCCCCCGGCGCGCTGACGCTGCAGACGGCGGAGGACGTCACCGCCCGCCTCGGCGAAGCCGCGCCCGGCGGCGTCTGTTTCGGCGACGCGCTGGTGATCGAGCCGGCGCGGGCGCTGGCCGCCTGGACCGGGCCGGTCCGCGGCGAGACCGTGGCCGCCATCGAACCCGACGGGCGCGGCTGGAGACTGGTCGGCGACGCCGGCGAGACCCTGCTGCTCGCCGACATTGTCTGTCTCGCCGCCGGGCATCGCTCCCCGGCCCTGTCCGGACGCACGCCGCTGCAGCCGATCCGGGGGCAGGCGAGCTGGGTCGAGGGGGTCGCGGTCCCGGCCCCGGTCTCGTTCGGCGCCTATGCCGTCCCCACCCGAACCGGGACGCTGTTCGGCGCCACCTTCGATCGCGATAACGCCGACGAGACCGTCAGCGCCGCCGATCACGACCGCAACCTCGCCCTCGTCGCCAGGGGCCTGCCCCGGCTGGCCGCCGGACTGGCGGGCCAGCCGCTGTCCGGACGCGCGGCCGTCCGCGCCGCGACCGCCGACCGGCTGCCGCTGGCGGGGCCCGTCCCCGGCGAGGCGACCGGGCTGTTCGTGCTGTCCGGTCTCGGGTCTCGCGGCTTCTGCACCGCGCCGCTTCTGGCCGCCCATGTCGCGGCGACGGCGCTGGGCGTCGCCTCGCCCCTGCCCCGCGACCTGGCCGCGAACGTCGCGCCGGACCGGTTCGAGGCCCGCGCCCGCCGCCGGACCTCGAACTGAAACAGAGGCCGGGCTATAGTCGCCGCGGGACGGGGATTCCTGACCTGGAGACCCCAAAGATGAAGACCATAGCCTTCCTGTGCGCCGTCGCCGGCCTGGCCCTCACGGCCAGCGCTCCGGCCTTCGGCGCCGACGACACCGCCGCGGCCGCGCCGGCCGCCAAGCGGTCCTGCTTCTTCGCCAGCTCGATCAACAGCTGGGGATCCGACCGCGACGAGAAGACCGCCTACCTCTATGTCGGGGTCAACGACGTCTACCGGGCCGAGCTGTTCAGCCGCTGCGACGGCCTCGACAGCGCGCTCGGCATCGGCGTCCAGACCCGGGGCGGCGGCAGCAGCATCTGCGACGGCATGGACGTGGAACTGCTGGTCCGCTCGCCGATCGGCCCGCAGCGTTGCGTGGTCACCAAGCTGACCAAGCTGACGCCGGAAGAGGTCGCCGCCCGCAAGAGCAGCAAGAAGAAGAAGCCCGGCTGACAAGACCTCGGCGCGCGGGTGCGGACAGTATGCCGCACCCCGTTTCCGGAACGGACGCCCTGCCGCGACATTACGCGCCTTGGGACCGGACCCCGACAGGTGATAATCTGTCGCAAATCGCCGGTATGCCTCACGGCGGGGGAAACGCAGCACGTGGACGGCGAAGCATTCGAACCGACAAGGCCGTTCCGCCCGGAAGTCTTCTTCCTGGGCCGGACCGAAGGTTGGGGCGTCGCGCGCGGACCCACCGGCCGGATCATCCGGCGGTGCCGGGTGACCACCGACGGCCGCCTCGACGACGCCTATGAGGCGATCCACTTCGAAGAACTGTTCAGCTGGGACGACGGCGAGAACGACGAATGGCGCTGGGCGATGCGGCGCGGGCTCGACGGCCGCTACGTCGCCGCCGAGGCCCGCATCGGCTCGGGCATCCAGGGCCGTCACGACGGCTGCGACTGGCTGCTGTCGTTCCGGCGTCCGGTGAAGCCCGAGGGCGGGCCGCGGCCGCGGTTCGTCACCCGCTTCACCCAGATCGCCCCGGACGTCGCCTTGAAGACCGCGCGGATCTTCATGTTCGGCCTGCCCGTCGCCTCACTCACCGCCTTCCATCGAAGGCTGCCCTGAGCGCGACTTTTCGCCTGAGAAGCGAGCCCCCGAGAAGTTAGGGTCTGGACGAACGTCGCTCTGCGGACTTAGGTCGCATCCATGGGGGCTACGAACGATCCGACCGCCATCGAAAAACTCACGCCGCGTGAGCGTGAATGCCTGCGGCTGGTCGCCGACCACCTGCAGTCCAAGGAAATCGGCCGCCGCCTCCGCATCTCCCAGCACACCGTCGACGGCCACCTCAACGAGGCGCGCCGCCGGCTGGGCGTCCAGAGCCGGCGCGACGCCGCCCTGCTGCTGGTCGCCTACGAGACCGGATTCACCCCCCTAAATGATTTAGGGGGTTTACCGCCGGCACTGGCCCTCGACCCCGCCTCGCCCTCAGCCTTCCCGTCATCGAGACGGAGGACAGGCGATGGACGACCTAGGGACGGCGCCGGAGGGCGTGGAGCTTTGGAACCCGGCGGCGGACATGCCGCTGTGGAGCTGGCACCAGCTGGAAGACGCCCTGCGGGAACTGGCGGCGAGCCGTCACCAGCAGGACATGGTCGAGAGCCTGGTTTCGGCCACGCGCAAACAGGCGCGCTACCTGCCTTCGGGACACGTCCTGAAGGAGATCCTCTGGATCGCCTGGGTGATCGCGGACGAGACGTTCCGTGGTGGGCGGGAGGAGGGTTCGTCCATGACCTGACGCCCCTTCGAAGGCTGGCGCTCATCGCGGGCGCCGCGGTCGTGACGGCGCTGCTTCTGAGTTCGGTTCTCGTCGCGAGCCACCAGTTCGCCTACGCGGTTCAGCAGTCCGTCAACGGCTGGAAATAACCCTTCGGGCCGAGGCCCGACATTCCCGACATTCACGCAAGCCACCGCGCAGGAGACCCTCCGCGCGGATGGGAGGACTTTGTCATGAAACGCAGAATCTTGGCTCATCAGGTCGCCGACCAGCTGTTCGCCGCCGAGGCCGCGATCGACGGGGCCCTGTCCGCGGTCGCCCAGCTGACCGCGATGCTGCCCAACGTCCGCATCGACGCCGGCCTTTCGGCGGTGGTCGGCCAGAACGTCATCGACCGATCGAGCCAGACCATCGCCGCCCTGGCCGACGCCCGCCGCGGGATCGTCGAGACCCATCGCGAGCTGACCGAGGTCCAGCATCAGATCGGCCTGGGGGCCGTTGCCCTCGGCGGCGTCGACAAGCCGAACATCGCGCACGGCGAGCGCGGCGCGGAAACCCCGCGGGTGCCGTCGATCGTCGGTCGCAACCGCCGCGCCGCCTAGCGCAGGAAAGCCTGACGGGCGGACGAATCGCGTGCTACTGCCGGGACGTCCGCGAGGGGGTTACGGCCTGTGTTCACGACCCTGTCCGCCCAGATCGGCGCTGCGCTGATGGCCGCCGCCTGCCTGTACGCCGCCGCCTCGCGCGGCCGGCCGCAGGTGCTGGCGGCGGTCGGCGTGGCCGTGGCCTGGGTCGGCTCGGCGGCGCTGCAGAACCGGACCAACCTGGTCGATCCCCAGTACGCCATCTTCGTCCTCGACCTCGGCGCGGCGCTGGGCTTCACGGCGCTGGCGCTGGTCTACCGGCGGGCCTGGCTGATGTGGGTGGCGGCCTTCCAGCTGCTGACCATGACCACGCACATCGCCGTCATGATCGACCTCAGGATCCACGTCTGGGCCTAT
>JAZJXN010000124.1:0-6052 GCA_040390885.1 Pseudomonadota bacterium
GCGACACGCGGCCGCCGCGGTCCAGCAGGTGGGCGTTGCCGCCGGTCCAGGCCGGGTGCGTCGACGGATCGATGTCGAGGTTCAGGGTCGCCCCTTCCTTACCGAAGGTCGAACGGGTCTGGTAGGACTCGCCGTTCGTCAGCACCACGGTGATGAAGTGGTAGTCGGGATGGGTGTCTTGTTTCATCGGGCGGTCCAACCGACTTAGAGGAAATTGAGTGTGACGCGCGCCGAGAAAGACGGTGCGGTCGAAGACGCGCGGCTATACAGAACGCCTGCGTCGAAGGCAAGGGGCCGAACCTATGAGTGATGTTTCCGCGAGCGATCCGGTCGCCGACGGGCGACCCGGCGCGGGGGCGGAACTGGCCGCCGGCATCGCCGAGGCCGCGGCCAAGCGGCCGCGCAGCCGCAACGTCCGCACGCTCGGCCGCCTGCTGCCGTTCGTACGCGCACACTGGGGCTATGCAGTGGCGGCGGGCTTCTTCCTGCTGATCTCGACCGGCGCGACCCTGAGCCTGGCCCCCGCCGCCCGGCTGGTCGTCGACCGCGGCTTCGCTTCCGGCTCGGAAGCCGAGCTCAACCGCTACTTCGCCATCGGTCTGGCCGTGGTGCTGGTGCTGGCGCTCGGCACCGCCGGCCGTTTCTTCTTCGTGTCGATCCTCGGCGAGCGCGTGGTCGCCGACCTGCGCAAGGCGGTCTACCGCCACATCCTGTCGCTCGACGCCGCTTATTTCCTGAAGGTCCGCACCGGCGAGGTGCTGTCACGGCTGACCACTGACGTCACCCTGATCGAGACCGTGGTCGGCACCTCGGCCTCGGTGGCGCTGCGCAACACCCTGATGATGATCGGGGCGACCGTGGCCATGTTCATCTCCTCGCCAGTCCTCGCGCTCTCCGTCATCGCCATCGCGCCGGTGGTGATCGCGCCGCTGTTCATCTTCGGCCGCCGGGTGCGCAGCCTGTCGACCAACGCCCAGGATCGCTTCGCCGAGGCCGTCGGTTTCGCCGGCGAGAGCCTCGACGCGCTGGAGACCGTCCAGGCCTTCGGCCGCGAGCGCACCGCCGACCGCCGCTTCGGCGAGACCGTCGAGATCGCCTTCGCCGCAGCCGTCCGCCGGATCCGCGCGCGGGCGACCATGACGATCATCGTCATCACCCTGATCTTCGGCGGCGTCGCCTTCGTGCTCTGGCGGGCCGCCCACAGCGTGCTGGCCGGCGACATGACCCCTGGGGCGCTGTTCCAGTTCGCCATCTACTCGATCATGGCCGCGAGCGCCGTCGGCACGCTGGGCGAGGTCTGGGGCGACGTGCAGAAGGCCGCCGGGGCGATGCAGCGGATCGGCGAGCTCCTCGACGCCAAGGCCGACATCGCCGCCCCCGCCAGGCCGAAGACCCTGCCCTCGCCCGCCCGCGGCGAGATTGTCTTCGAGGACGTAACCTTCGCCTATCCCGGACGTCCGGACCTGCCGGCCCTGCGCGGCTTCGACCTGGCCGTGAAGCCCGGCGAGACCGTCGCCCTGGTCGGACCCTCGGGGGCGGGCAAGAGCACCGTCCTGAGGCTCCTGCTGCGCTTCTACGACCCGCAACAGGGGCGCATCCTGCTCGACGGCGTCAACCTGACCGACGCCGACCCGGAAGAGGTCCGCGCGCGGCTGGCCCTGGTCGCCCAGGACTCTGCGCTGTTCTCGGGATCGGCGCTGGAGAACATCCGCTTCGGCCGCGAGGACGCCTCGATCGAGGAGGTCCACGCCGCCGCCCGCGCCGCCGAGGCCGCCGGCTTCATCGGCGCCCTGCCCGACGGCTTCGACACCCCGGTCGGCGAGCGCGCCAAGACCCTGTCCGGCGGCCAGAAGCAGCGGCTGGCCATCGCCCGTGCGCTGGTCCGCAACGCGCCCGTGCTGCTGCTCGACGAGGCCACCAGCGCGCTCGACGCCGAGAACGAGCGTCTGGTGCAGAAGGCGCTGGAAAGCGCCATGGGCGAGCGCACCACGCTCGTGATCGCGCACCGCCTCGCCACCGTCCTGCGGGCCGACCGCATCGTCGTCATGGAGGAGGGCGCGGTGGTCGAGCAGGGCACGCACGCGGCCCTGGTGAAGAAGGGCGGGCTGTACTCACGGCTGGCGCAGCTGCAGTTCGGAGTCGAGGCGGCTTAAGATCCCCGTCTACCAAACGGAGAGGGTTACTTCAGCAAGTCAGCCGGAACGGTCGGCTCGCTCAGCAGCTGCACCATCCGCGTCCAGCGTTCGGCCTGCCCCGGCCCCGCCCGTTCGACATAGGCCCGGACCATGTCCTGGCCGAGCCCGTAATTGATGACGTAGCTGCGGTACTGGTCGCTGAAGGCGATGGTCTGTTCGGCGCGCTTGCGGGAGACCAGCCCATATTTCTGGGTCAGGCCGATGGCCGTTTCCCGGTCGATCCGGCCGGACAGGTACTCAGAGGCGATGGTGAAGCGCGAGCCGGCGAGGGCCTGCTGGGCGTGGAGCAGGTCCAGGTAGCGTCGCGCATCCTTCGGATCGAGACCGGCCAGCGGGTAGAGGACCTCGGTCTCGAATTTCAGCCGCTCCTCGCCCGGGAAGGCCAGGTCGATGCCGTAGTTGGCCGAGCCCTCGGCCAGCAGCGACTGCGGCGAGTAGAGCGGATAGACGGTGAACTCGACCCAGCCCTTGCCTTTGGAGAGCTTCTCTTCGAGCAGCGCGTTGTAGACGTGGTGGCCCGGGTAGCCTTCGTGGCAGCCGAGGTCGACGGCCCGGCTCAGGCGCACCGGCAGGTCGGTGTTGACCTGGATCAGGCTGTTGGCGTCGCCCTTGTACCAGTTGTAGCCCGACCAGCTCTTGCCGGTGACGAACTCGAGCGTGAAGCGCTCGTTGGCCGGCAGCTTGATGTGCTCGACCGTGCGACGCCTGCACTCGGCGATGGCGGCGTCCATGACCGGCCGCAGCTTGTCGGCGGGGACGATGAAGCGGTCGTTGAACGCGTCGACCCGCTGCCAAAGCGGCCCCTCGCCCGGGACCAGCTTGTCGATCTCGGCGAGGACGGGATCGTAAGCCGTCAGCGGCTTGAGGTCCGGCCGAACGCCAAACAGCCCCTCGGCCTCGTCCTCGAAGCTCAGCTTTTCGCCCTGCATCATGCGCAGGCGGGTCTTCGCGGCCTTGAGCTGACCTTCGAGGAAGAGCGCCCGACGTTCGTCCATCGGGCTCCGCGCGCCGGGGTCGCCGACGGCGTCCAGCGAGACCCGCAGGCCGTCGACTTCGGACGCGAGCGTCGCGAGATCGCGCTTGCTGGCCTTGGCGGCGGCCTGCCACGCGGCCGGCCCGTAGTAGGCGTCGATGTAGCCGTCCTCGTGTTCGCCGATCTCCAGGCTGAGCTTCACGTAGCGCTCGGCGATGGCATCCAGCGGCGAGGCCGCCAAGGCGGGGGCGGAGGCCAGCAGGCCGGCCGCAAGGGCCATCACGGCGGCGAGACGGAACATGGACGGGTTACTCCGGGCGGGCAGCCACCGCGAGACCCGGGAAGTCGCTGAACACCCCATCGACGCCGGCCGCGTAGAGGGCCTTGAATACCGCGCCGACGTCGCCGTGCAAACGCGGTCGGTCAGGACGGACGGCGGCGCCGCGCTGCAGGCTCGTGGGCAGGAAGTAGTTCTCCGCCCGCACGGTCCAGGGGTGCACCTGCAGTCCCGCCGCATGGGCGTCGGCGACCAGCGCCGTGGCCGGCAGCAGCCTGTCGCCGTCGTTCGGCACCACCAGCGACCAGTTGGGTCCGACACCGTCGGCATAGGTGGCGATGCCCTTTAACCCCTCGGCCGTGACCATGTCGGCATAGCGCACGCCCGGCGCGTCGGCGGGGCCGGCCTCGGCGTCGACGAGTTGGACCAGTCGCGCCCTGGTCAGCGGGCGGAGAGTCTTCAGCGGCGCGACCTCGAAACACTGCACGAACACAGGCGCGTCGCGGGCGTCGAGCCCAGCGGTCTTCAGCGCGTCGGCCATGCGCCGTTCGAAGGGCAGGCCGACGGAAGCGAAGTGGGTCGGATGCTTCATCTCCGGATAGACGCCGATGACACGGCCCGTGCGGGCGCTCTCGGCGCGCGCCAGCGCCACGACCTCATCGAAGGTGGGGATGGCTTCCTGGCCGTCGTAGCGGACATTGGCGGGCCGTAGCTGGGGCAACCGCTCGCGGCAGCGCAGGGTCTTCAGCTCCGCGAGGGTGAAGTCCTCGGTGAACCAGCCGGTCAGGCTCTCGCCGTCGATGACCTTGGTGATCTTGCGGGCCGCGAAGTCCGCCTTGTCGGCGACATCCGTCGTCCCGCCGATCTCGTTCTCGTGGCGGACGACGAGATGGCCGTCCTTCGTGATCACCAGGTCCGGCTCGATGAAGTCCGCGCCCTGCTCAACGGCCAGGCGGTAGGCCATCGGCGTGTGCTCTGGGCGCTCGCCGCTGGCGCCGCGGTGGGCGATGACGATCGGGCGGGCTTTGGGGTCGCGCGCAAAGGCGGGCGTGGCGGCGAGGGTGAGGCTCGCGGCGGCGAATGATCGACGGGTCAGGCTCATGGCCCGGGATTAGCCCCGGCCCGTGACAGGTTCGTCAAGGCGCCCGGGGACATGCTCCGCAAAACGGTGCGTCTCCCCTGTCGGCGGGTACATACGAGGGACACGCACCTTCGGAGCATCTCCCCGGCAAGGGCTTTAGCCCGCCGCCTTCAGCTTCTCGAGGATCAGCGGGTGCAGCTCGAGATTGGAGGCCAGGATGCCCTCGCTGCTGAAGCCGTAGGGGTCGCCCTCGAGGTTGCTGACCTTGCCGCCCGCTTCGGTGACCAGCAGCAGGCCGGCGGCCACATCCCAGGGCTTGAGATTCCGCTCCCAGAAGCCGTCGAAGCGGCCGGCGGCGACCCAGGCCAGATCGAGGGCCGCGGCGCCGTAGCGGCGCACGCCCGAGACGCGCTGGCTGATCTGGTGAAGCTCCTTCAGGAACTGGCCATGGCCCGGCTTGCCGACGAACGGGATGCCGGTGGCCAGGAGGCTGACGTCGAGCTCGCGGCGCGCGGCGACGCGCAGCCGCTTCTCGTTGCCGAGCCAGGCGCCCTTGCCCTTTTCGGCCCAGAAGATCTCGTTTGTGATCGGGTTGTAGGTCACCGCCGCGACCACCACGCCTTCACGCTCCAGCGCGATGTTCACCGCGAAGTGCGGGATGCCGTGCAGGAAGTTGGTGGTGCCGTCGAGCGGATCGACAATCCAGCGGTGGGTCTTGTCGGTGCCCTCGATCTCCGGCCGCTCCTCGCCCAGGAAGCCATAGCCGGGGCGCAGCTTGGTCAGGGCCTCGAACAGGGCCTGCTCGGCCTTGTGGTCGGCGGCCGTGACGAAGTCGCCAGGCCCCTTCTTCGAGACCTGGAGCTCGGTCACCTCGCCGAAGTCGCGGGCCAGGCCGCGCGCCGCCTTGCGGGCGGCGTCGATCATCGAGGTGATGAGGGAGGAAGCGGTCATCTAGGAGTCAGCGCGGCGCACGTATTCGCCGGTCTCGGTCGAGACCAGCACGCGCTCGCCCGCTTCCATGTAGGGCGGGATCAGGATGCGCATGCCGTTGTCGGCCTTGGCCGGCTTGTAGGACGAGGAGGCGGTCTGGCCGTTCACCACGGCGTCGGCCTCGACGATGGTCAGCACCACGTGGTCCGGCAGCTCGATGCCGATCGGGCGCTCCTCGTGGAATTCCACCACCACGGTCATGCCATCCTGCAGGAAGCGGACCTGGTCTTCGCCGACGAAGTCCTGGTGCAGGCTGATCTGCTCGTAGTTTTCCTTGTCCATGAACACCAGCATGTCGCCCTCGGCGTACAGGTAGGTGTTGTCGCGCTGCTCGAGCGTCACGCGCTCGACCTTGTCGTCCGACCGGAAGCGTTCGTTGAGCTTGCGGCCGTCGATCAGGTTCTTGAGTTCGACCTGGGCGAAGGCGCCGCCCTTGCCGGGCTTCACGTGCGCGGCCTTCACGCAGACCCAGAGGCCGCCTTCGTGCTGGAGCACCATGCCGGGTTTGATGGTGTTGCCGTTGATCTTGGACATGG
>JAZJXN010000125.1:0-2578 GCA_040390885.1 Pseudomonadota bacterium
CGATGGCCGACATCATGACCCCCGCCCTGGGCGAATCCGTCACCGAAGCGACGGTCGCCCGCTGGACGAAGAAGCCGGGCGATGCGGTCAGGAAGGACGAGATCCTCGTCGAGCTCGAGACCGACAAGGTCAGCCTCGAGGTCGCCTCCCCCGCCGACGGCGTGCTGGAAAGCATCGCCGCCGCCGACGGCGTGACCGTCGAACCCGGCGCGCTGCTGGGCAAGGTGAGTGAAGGCGCCTCGGCCTCGGCCGCGCCCGCCGCCGCCGCGCCCGCCGCGAAGCCCGCCGAAGCCGCCCCGCCGCCGCAGACCGCCGCCGCCCCGGCCGGTGAAGCCCAGCCCGAACCGCAGAAGGGCAAGGCGCCCCCCGCGTCCGGCCCGGTGCCTGATCTCAGCGCCTCGGCCCCGGCCGACCTGGCGCCGTCGGTGCAGCGCATCGTCACCGAGACCGGCCTGAATCCCACCTCGGTCGCCGGCACCGGCAAGGACGGGCGCATCACCAAGGGCGACGCCCTGGCCGCCCTCGAGACCCGCGCCAACGCCCCGGCTCCGGCCGCGACCCCGGCCGCCCCGCGCCCCATTCACGAGCGTGAGGAGCGGGTGAAGATGACCCGCCTGCGCCAGACCATCGCGCGCCGCCTGAAGGAAGCCCAGAACAACGCCGCCATGCTGACGACCTTCAACGAGGTCGACATGACGGCGGTGATGGCGCTGCGCAACGCCTACAAGGACCAGTTCGAGAAGAAGCACGGCGTGAAGCTCGGCTTCATGAGCTTCTTCGTGAAGGCCTGCGTCGCCGCGCTGAAGCAGATCCCGGACGTCAACGCCGAGATCGACGGCACCGACCTGATCTACAAGAACCACTACGACATCGGCGTGGCCGTCGGCACCGAGAAGGGCCTTGTCGTCCCGGTCGTGCGCGACGCCGACGCGATGGACCTGGCCGAGATCGAGAAGGCCATCGGCGCCCTCGGCAAGAAGGCCCGCGACGGTCACCTGACCATCGAGGACATGCAGGGCGGCACCTTCACCATCTCCAACGGCGGGGTCTACGGCTCGCTGATGTCGACGCCGATCCTGAACGCCCCGCAGTCGGGCATCCTGGGCATGCACAAGATCCAGGAGCGGCCGATGGTCGTGAACGGCCAGATCGTGATCCGGCCGATGATGTACCTGGCCCTGAGCTACGATCACCGCGTCGTCGACGGTCAGGGCGCCGTGACCTTCCTGGTGAAGGTCAAGGAAGCCCTGGAAGACCCGCAGCGCCTGCTCCTGGACGTCTAGGCTCTTCCGTTGGACCGGCTCTTCCTGCTGCCGGCCGGGTTCGAGGACCCGGCCCTCGACAGTGGCGGAAAGGGCTGGGTGTGTCCGGCCTGCGCCATGGTCGAGGGCTTCCTCGGCGACTTCCCGCAGGTCCGCGACGCGCTGGACGTCACCTATCTCGACTATCCGAGGCCCCGGCAGGCAATCGTCGATCTGATCGGCGAAGACCACCAGGGCCTGCCTCTCCTGATCCTGGCCGAGCCTGCCGAGGGCGACGGCGTCCTCACCGCCCGTGGCGTCGCCTTCATCTCCGACGAGAAGGCGATCCTGCGCTGGCTGGCCGCCCGCCACGGCGTCGCCGCACCTCATCCCTGACGGGGCCTTGATCCATCGGGCAGCGCCCGCCTAGGCTGGCGCCGAGGGGTCTCATGCCGGACGACGACAACACCATCGTATCGGGCCCGCCGAAGTGGCGCTGGCCGTGGCGGCGCGATCCCGAGATCGAGATCGGGTCGCAGACTCGCGAGCCCGACAGCCCGGTCGCGGCGCCCGAGCGGGCGCGCATGCGCCTGCCCCGCCTTCGTCGCGGGCAACGCAGGGTCGCCCCGCCAACCTGGCTGGCGTCCTTGCTGGTCACCGTTGTGGTCCTGGCCGCCTTCGTGTTCCACGCCGCGCCGCACGTCGCGCGCATGGGCGGGATGGTCGGGGCCCAGGATGCGCGCGGCCTGCTGGTGCATCTGGCCGACTTCATTCCGGTGTTCGGCGACATCGACCCGGCGCGGTGGCTGGTGCCCGGCGCCTCGGCCTGGCTGTGGCAGCCGCTGCCGGCCGCCTTCGGCGCGGCGGTGCTACGGATGGTGGCGCTGAACATCGCCGGCCGCGACCCGGTCCTGGCGATCTGGATCGCTGCCGTGGCGCTGGCCGTCGACACCGCCACCTGGCTGCTGATGGGCCTGAAGCTGGAGAGCGCCTACAGCGCGACCGAAGCCGCAGCGCTGGTCGCCCTGCTCAGGGTCGAGGGTGTCACGCTGCTGGTGCTGCTCATCCTGCTGGCGCCGACCGGAAAGAAGCGGTCAGGGCAGACCGCGACCTGATTGGCCCGTGAACCCCGTTTTCGGGGCCTCCCATGTTGACCTAGAGGCCTGACGCCTTAAACCGCCTCGCGAAAGCGCGTCCGCGCGCCCATATATCCGGCAGCATCGACACAAGGCTTCCCAACCCATGGCTCAATACGACGTCGTCATCATCGGGGGCGGTCCCGGCGGCTACAACGCGGCGATCCGCGCCGGCCAGCTGGGCCTCAAGGTCGCCTGCGT
>JAZJXN010000126.1:0-12878 GCA_040390885.1 Pseudomonadota bacterium
GTTGAGGGACCGATCGGGGCTGACGAACCAAGTGCTCAAGAGAGTCGAAACTTCATTCCCGGCGGTGCTGCGGGAGCGGCTGGCCGTGGGCCGGCCGGCCGAGGCCCGCGTGGCGGGCTGGCGCGACCTTGAGGACGCGATCATCAGCGACCCGGAGGCGCTGACGGCCGCGCTCGAGGAATCCGCCCGCATGTCGCCGGGACGGGGCTCCGTGACCGTGGCCCCGCGGTCGGCGATCGGCTGTGCGGTCGCCAACGCCAACGGCGACATCATCCAGTCGGACGCGATGTTCCAGCGCTGGTTCGGGCCCGAGCCCGACCAGCAGGCCATACGCCGCCTGGTCAGGCTGGCCCAGAAGGGCGGCGCGGTCTCGGGCCTCGTCGAGGCCGCCAACGGCGCCGCCATCGCCGCCTGCGCGGGCGGGGCCGACATCGCCGCCGGCTGGCCGCTGAGCGCCGACTGCCGCAACGCCCTCGACGGTCCTGGGCGACGTATCGTCCTGCTCTGCTTCGCGCCATCGCGCGACACCGATCTCGCCGCCCGCGCCAGCGAAGCCTTCGGCCTGACGCCGCTCGAGGCGCGGCTGGCCGAGGCGCTGCTCGACGCGCCCAACCTCGAGGCCGCCGCCCAGCGGATCGGCGTCGGCCGCGAGACCGCCCGCGAGGCGCTGAAGAAGGCCATGCAGAAGGCCGGCGCCCGCCGCTCGCCCGACCTCGTGCGGCGGATGATGGACCTGATGTGCGGCGACCATCCGACCGCCCCGTCGATCGAGGGCGTGCTCGCCTCCAGCTTCGGCGCCACCGCCGCAGAGGCCAAGGCCGCGGCCGGCTTCGCCCGGGGTCTGACCGCGCGCGAGGTCGCCGAGGGGCTGGGCGTCAAGGAAGCCACCGTCCGCGGGCAGCTCAAGGCCGTGTTCGCCAAGACCGGGGTCAACAAGGCCAAGGACCTGGTCCGGCTGGCCGCGGAGACCAGCACCCTGGCGGCCCTGGCCGGCGCGGCCGAGACCGTCTTCGAACTGTCCGACCCGAACGGTCGGCTGCGGGTGATCGCATCGGGCGACCGCCGCATCGCCCTGACCGACTACGGCCCGCGCAGCGGCAAGCCGGTGATCGTGATGCACGGCGCCGCCACAGGACGCCGGCTGCCGCCGGAGTTCGTCCGCGCCCTGCAGAGCCGCGGCTACCGCCCGATCGTGCCGCAGCGGCCCGGCTTCGGCCTGACTGACGTCAGCCGCGGCGACTACCTGCAGGACGGCGCCGACGACATGGCGCGGATCATGGACGCGCTGAAGATCGATCGCGCCAAGCTGCTGGTCCGCGACTCCAGCACCCCGACCGGCCTGCGCTTCGCGGCCGACCACCCGGGCCGGGTGATCGCCGGCATCGCCATCAATCCGAAATGGCCGGCCAGCGAACAGGCCACGGTGATGGCCAAGGGCGGGCTCAGCCTGATGGGCACGATCTCGCGGTCGTTCATCACGAGCCCGCACCTGATCGGCCTCGTCGCCGAGACCCTGCGCCGACAGACGCGGACAGACCTTCTGGAAAGCACCGTGCGCAGTTCGCTCGCCAGCCTGCCCTGCGACGCAGAGGCGCTGAAGCAGCCGGGCGTGCTCGATGCGCTGGTTCGCGACGCACAGGGGATGTTCGCGCGCACCAGCCTGGGGTTCACGTCCGAGCAGCGGGCCTATGTCGCCGGCTGGACGCTCCCGGCCGACGTGGGCGGCGATCGCTGGATCGTCGCCGAGTGCGAAGGCCTCGCCCTGGCCGGCATCGAACGGGTGTGGGGCGGCCTGCCCAAGGTCAGCTTCCGGCCGATCGTGGGGGCCGGCTTCCTCGTCTATGTCACCCATCCGCAGGCCGTCGCCGATCTCGTCGCCGACGCCTGAACGCCGCGACTGAACCGATCCCCCTTTAATGGGGACGCCCGCGCGCACCGGTCCCGGCATGCTTCTCCGTGGAAGGGGAGCGGGATGAACGGGCTGCGCAAGGCTGTCTATCTGGCGATGAGCTTCGCGGCGCTGGCGGCCAGCATTGCGATCCTGTCCACCACCGCGCGGAGCCAGACCGCTCCGTTCGGGGCCCTGTCCGCGCCTGTCCGCGGCGGCCCTACCCCTTCCAGCCCATCCGGCCTGCCGCCGACGACGCCCTGGGCGGACGTCGGCGCGCGACCTGTGAACCCCGCGTGAGGACACCGATGACCCGACTGATCGCCCTGATCGCCGCCGCCGCCCTGGCCGCTTCGCCCACCGCCGGGCTGGCCCAGACCGTGCCCAGCGAGGCCCCTCCCGAAGACGCTGGACAATCACCCGCCTCGGGGCCGGCGTCGCTGGCCGAGCCGGTCCGGGAGAAGGTCGCCGAAGGGGCCTCCGAGCCGGCGGCCTCGCCGGCGATCGCGGGGATTGATCCGTCGGTCTACCAGGTGCTGCGGACGGGCGACCGCCAGATGAGTTGCGAGGCCCTGGGCGCCGAGGCGAACACCCTCAACGCCGAGGTGGCGGCGGAACGGCAGGAGGCCGCCAAAAAGGCGAAGAAGGCGAAGGCCGGCAAGGGGCTGATGGGCGGCGTCGCCGGCGGCGTGCTCGGCGGCGCGGCGCGCTACGGTTTGGCCCGCGGCATGGTCGGCGGCGCCTTCAGCCCGCTGATCGCCCAGGCTGCCGTGGTCGTCACCGACAGCACCGCCCAGGCCGCGGGTCAGGCCATCGCCAACAGCGGCGACGACAGCGACCTGCAGACGGTCTCGCCCAAGCAGCAGCGCATGGACCACCTGCTGGGGCTCTATCGCGAGAAGCAGTGCTGAAAAAGAAAAGGGGACATGCATCCGCTGAGCGGTGCGTGTCCCCGGACGGTTGCCGCTGAACGGGGACACGCACCCTGCGGGATGCATGTCCCCTGGCGCTTATTCGACGCCGTCGAGGTATTCGATTTCGGGACGGCCGGCCATGGTCGGGCCCATCGCGGCGCCGGCGGCCTTGAAGTAGTCGGTGCCGCCGTGCGCCTTCAGGGCGTCCTCGGAGGCATAAAGCTCGAGCACCTTGTAGACGCCCGCTTCGGTGCGGCTCTTGGTCAGCTGGTAGGTGATGCAGCCCGGCTCGTTGGCTTTCACCTTGGCCGCGAGGTCGAGGAAGACCTTCTCGAATTCGGCCGACTTTTCCGGTTGCACCTTGAGGGTGGCGACGACGCCGATCATGAGCTGTTCCTTCCCGAACATTTGTTTGACCGGCAACATGCCGAGGCCCGGGTTCCCGCGCAAGCATGACGTGGCGAGAAGCTTAACCCCTTCCTGCGATTGACTCGCGCGAGCGATCTGCATAGTGCGAACGCCTCGCAATCGCGATGGGGGATATTATGCGGTCTGCAATGCTGTTTACGTCGGTCAGCCTGGCCACCTTGCTGGCCTTCGGCGCGGCGCACGCGGCCGAGGCTGAGGCCGCCCCGACGGATGTCGAGGCGATCGTCATCACCGGCGAGAAGACCAGCCGTTCGATCCAGGACACCACCACCAGCGTCGCGGTGATCACCGAGAGCCGCATCGCGGACGAGAACATCCAGTCCTTCGCCGACATTGTGCAGCGTACCGCCAATCTGTCGGACACCTACGGCGCGGCCGGTTTCACCATCCGCGGCATCAGCAACACCAACGTGTCCGGCGGCGGCGGCGGCGGGCTGGCCACGGTCTATGTCGACGGCGCGGCCGTGCCCGAGCGCGGCCTGCTGAACGGCCCGCTCGACATGTGGGACATCGGCCAGGTCGAGATCCTGCGCGGACCGCAGTCGACGCTGCAGGGCCGCAACGCCCTGGCCGGCGCGATCATCATCCGGTCGAACGAACCGACCTTCGATTTCAGCGGCCGCGCCAGGGTGCTGCTCTCGGACGCCGACGAGCAGTCGTTCGCGGCGGCCGTCAGCGGCCCGATCGTCGCCGACCAGCTGGCCTTCCGTCTGTCCGGCGAGACCCGCAGTTCGGACGGCTTCATATACAACACCACGCGCAAGGCCGATGAGGACTTCCTCGACGCGACCACCATCCGCGCCAAGCTGCTGTTCACGCCGACCGCCCTGCCCGACCTGACCGTCCGGGCCGTCTGGACGCACGACGAGCGCGAGGGCGGGTACATCTACGTCTACGCGCGCACCGACGTGCCCAACTACTTCGACAACCGCGTCGCCACGGGCGACTATCCCAACCTCAGCGACAGCAACACCGACATTGTCACGGTCGAAGCCGACTATGCCCTGTCGGACCGCCTCACCCTGAGCAGCACCACCTCCTGGAGCCGGGTCGAGAACGTCAGCAGCTACGATGGCGACGACACGCCGCTGCCGCTCTCCTTCGGCGACCAGATCGAGGGCGACGAAAGCCTGACGCAGGAATTCCGCCTGAACTACAACGGCGACCGCCTGAGCGGCCTGATAGGCTTCTGGTACTCGGACCGCGACCGCGACTACCACCTCACCAGCCTGACCAACGTGCCGACCCCGGTGCAGACGCTGGAGGCCGTTCTTCAGGGCCCGCCGTTCGGCCAGTCCGCGCCCGCCGCAGCCTTCTTGGCCGATCTCTACGCCGACGCCCTCCCGGTCATTCCGGTGAACTTCGACGGCGTATCGACCGAGCAGATCAAGACCACCGCCCTGTTCGCGGACGGCCGCTACGCGCTCACCGACAAGCTCTCGATCCTCGCCGGCTTCCGGTATGACCGCGAGGAGAACACCCAGGCGATCGACCAGGTCACGACCTTCGCGGGGATCTACCCCGACCCCGCCGCCTATGGCGTCTACGCGCCGATCATCGGCGGCCTCAACACCGTGGTCGGCATGTTCGTGGCCCAGGCCAACGCCACCTCGCCGTCATCGACCCGTTCGTTCGAGGCCTTCCTGCCCAAGCTCGGCGTGAAGTACGACTTCAGCGACGACGTCGCCGCCAGCTTCGTGGTCCAGCGCGGCTACCGCTCGGGCGGCGCCGCGGTGAATCAGGCCCGCTCCCAGGTCGTGCCCTACGATCCGGAGTACACCTGGAACTACGAGGCCTCGCTGCGCACCCAGTGGCTGGACCGCACCCTGACCGTCAACGCCAACGCCTTCTACGTCGACTGGACCGACCAGCAGGTGTTGGTGAACCTTGGCCTCAACACCTTCGACTACCAGACCGAGAACGCCGGCAAGTCGCACCTGTACGGATTCGAGGTCGAGCTGTTCCACCAGCCTGCCCCCGGCTTCGACTGGTACGCCTCGGTCGGTCACACTCGAACCGAGTTCGACGAATTCAACATCGTCGTCGGCGCCCTGGACATCGACCTGACCGGCTCCGAGTTCGCGTTCGCGCCGCACTGGACCCTGGCCGCCGGGGCCAACTGGCGCTGGGGCGACGGCTTCCTCGCCAACCTCAACGCCAGCTATCGCGGCGACACCTACAGCGGCACGGGCGTTGATCAGGACAACGCGAAGATCGAGGCCCGCACCCTGGTCAACGGCAAGGTCGGCTGGGCCAACGACACCTGGGGCGCCTACGTCTTCGGCGCCAACCTCTTCAACGAAGAGTACATCCAGTACAACCAGAGCAGCTTCAACCGCGCCATTCTCGGCGACCCGCGCGTGATCGGCGTGACCCTCGAGGCCAACTGGTGACGGCGACGGCGACCCTCGCGGGCTGCGGCCTGCTGCTGGTCGCCGGCATGACGGCGGCGTTGCTGCTGCGCCGGTCCTGGCGCGAGCGCGGCGCCCTCCGTCCGTGGCTGATCGCCGCCGGCTGGCTTTCGGTCGCCGTCACCGTGGTCGTCTCCGGCTGGCTGCTGGGCGCGGCGCGAGGGCCGTTCGCGGCCTTCGCCCTGATCCCGTTCTCGGCCCTTCTCCTGATCGCGATCGGGGTCCAGATCCGCGACCCTGGCAAGCGGCCGCCGCGAGAGCTGGCGCTCGAGCCATCCGACCGGGCGTCGAAGGCCTGGCGCGGCTGGCTGCGCTGGGCGCTCGCCGGGCCGATCGGCGGCATCGCCGCCATGGGCGTGGGTCTGGCCTGGACCGTGTGGATGCCGGGCGAGCCGCAGACGCGGATGGTCATCGGCGGACTGCTGGTCCCGGTCCTGTGGGGCGCGGGCATGGCCTGGACCTTGGCCGACAACAGGATCCTGCGCGCGACCGCGGTGCTGGTCGGCGTCACCCTGGTCACCTTCACCGCCTCGGCGATCAAGGGGTTCTCATGAGCAAGTCGATCTGGCCGAAGATCCCGTCCGGCTTCGTCCGCGCCGTCCTGTCCGGCCACTCGGCCCTGGGCCTGGCCTTCGCGGCGCTGATCTATCTCGTCTGCTTCTCGGGCTCGATCGCGGTGTTCGCGGGGGAGTTCCATCGCTGGGAGCGCCCGACCGCGCCACAGCTGACAGAGGTCTCGCCGGAGGCGCTGCAGACGCTGCTGGTCCAGTCCCTGGCTCGCGTGCCCGGGGCCGAGCACGTGTTCCTCTATCCTCCCCAGGGCGACGTCACGACCCTGACCGCCTACGTCGAGAAGGATGGCGTCGAACGCGAGTTCCTGGCCGACCGGGATGGCGCCATCATCGCCGACGCGACCACGCCCTGGACCGAATTCATGACGCGGCTGCATATCAACCTGCACCTGCCGCAGACCTGGGGCATCTTTATCGTCGGCCTGACCGGGGTGGCGCTGCTGTCCTCGCTGATCTCCGGCGTGCTTGCCCATCCCCGCGTCTTCAAGGACGCCTTCCACCTGCGCTGGGGCGGCTCCAAGCGCCTGCAGGAGGCCGACCTGCACAACCGCATCGGTGTCTGGGCCCTGCCCTTCCACATCGCCATCTCGCTGACCGGCGCCCTGCTCGGCCTGACCGTGATCATCGTCGGCGTGCTGGCCCTGGCCGTGTTCAAGGGCGATACCGAGAAGGCCTACGCCCTGTTCCTGCCGCCGCATCCGATCGACGATCCGCGGCCGGCGCCGCTGCCGCAGCTGCCGCTGATCCTGGCCAAGGTCCAGGCGATCGCGCCCGGCACGGCCCCGACCTACATCGGCTTCGAGCATCCCGGCGAGGCCGGGGCCGGCGTCATCATCAATGTCGCCAAGCCGGGCACGCTGTCTCGCGGCGACCTGCTGACTTTCGACCGTGAGGGAAAGGTGACGTCGGTCGCGAAATTCGACGAGGCGAATCTCGGCAGCCAGATCATCAACGTGCTGAGTTCCATCCACTTCGGGTGGTTCGGCGGCGGCCTGATCAAGATCGTCTATGTGGTGCTCGGGTTGGGCCTGACGACGGTGACCTCGAGCGGCGTCGCCATCTGGCTGGCCCGCCGCCGCGCCAAGGGCCGTCCCGCGCCGCGTTGGGAGCGGGTCTGGATCGCCACGGTCTGGAGCCAGCCGCTCGCCTTCGCCATCTCCGCCCTGGTCTCGCTGGCCGTCGCCTGGCCGCCGCTGGCGGTCTGGGCCGTTGCGACCCTGCTGGCCTTTGGCACGGCCGCCGTGTGGACGCCGCAGGCGATCTCCGCCCGCCTGCGCCTCGCCTCGGCCGCCGCCCTCGCCGCGACCGGCGGAGCGCACCTGCTCAAGTACGGCGCGAGCATCACCGACCCGATGGCATGGATCGCCGATGCCGTGATGATCGTGGTCGGAGCGGCGCTGGCGGCGACGGTGCTGAGGTTGCGGAAGCCTGCAGAGGTCGTGCAGACCGAGGCGGTAGCCGCGGAATAGACCCTCCCTCCCCATAAACGGGAGGGAGACAGACGACCCCTACCCCTCCGCGGCGTCCCGCGTCGCGCCGACGCGCTGCGCCAGCGCCGCGCCCATGAACTGGTCGAGGTCGCCGTCGAGCACGCCGGACGTGTCCGAGGTCTCCACGTTGGTGCGCAGGTCCTTGACCATCTGGTACGGCTGCAGGACGTAGCTGCGGATCTGGTGACCCCAGCCGATGTCGGTCTTCTGGTCTTCCAGCGCCTGCTGGGCGGCCTCGCGACGCTGAAGCTCGGCCTCGTAGAGCCGGGCGCGCAGCATCTTCCAGGCTTCCTCGCGGTTCTGGTGCTGGCTGCGGCCGGCCTGGCAGGCGACGGCGATCCCGGTCGGGATGTGGGTCAGGCGCACGGCCGAGTCGGTCTTGTTGATATGCTGGCCGCCGGAGCCGCTGGCCCGGTAGGTGTCGGTGCGCACATCGGCCGGGTTGATGTCGATCTCGATGGTGTCGTCGACCACCGGATAGACCCAGGCCGAGGCGAAACTGGTGTGGCGCTTGGCGGCCGCGTCATAGGGGCTGATACGGACCAGGCGATGGACGCCGGCCTCGGTCTTCAGCCAGCCATAGGCGTTGGTCCCCTTGATCTGCAGGGTCGCCGACTTGATGCCAACCTGTTCGCCGCTAGTCTCTTCGACAAGCTCGACGCTGTAGCCCTTGGTGTTGGCCCAGCGGCTGTACATGCGCAGCAGCATACCGGCCCAGTCGCAGGACTCGGTGCCGCCGGCGCCGGAGTTGATCTCGATATAGGCGTCGTTGGCGTCAGCCTCGCCGGACAGCAGCGCCTCGAGCTCGGCCTTGTCGGCGCGGGCCTTGAGAGTCTTGAGCTGCGCGCGGGCGTCTTCAAGCAGCGAGTCGTCGTTCTCGAGCTCGGCGAGCTCGGCGTACTCGAGCGCGTCGGCGAGGTCCTTCTCGAGCGCCTTCACCGCGTTGACGCGGTCGGCCAGGGCCTGGCGCTCGCGCATCAAGGCCTGGGCCTCGGCGGGCTTGTCCCAGAGCGTGGGATCTTCGGAGCGGGCGTCCAGCTCGTCCAGGTGTCTTAGTGCGACATCCCAGTCAAAGACGCCTCCTGAGCAGTCCGGCGGACTGCTCGATGTCGGCCTTGGCGGCCTCGACATCCGGTTTCATGAAGTACTCTCCGATAGCTCGGGAATGACGGAGCGCGGGAAATAGGCTGCGCCGCGCCTCAATACAATCCGCTCAGATCGTCCGGGACCTTCGGCTTGGCGACCGGAGGCGGCGGCGGCTGGTCGCTGTTGAGCTTCCCGCCCGGCCAGGCGTCGCCGTAGGAGACCGGACCGCTGCTCGGCCGCGCCACTCCGCCGACCGGGCCGACCGGACCCCGGGGCTCGGTGCCGGGACGGAAGGCCTCGCGCTGGCCGCCGACGGTCGCGAACTTGGCGGTCTTGGGCGGCTTGAACTCTTCGGCCGGCGTGCCCGTGATGGCTTCCTGCATGAAGCTGATGAACACAGGCAGGGCCGAGACGCCGCCGGCTTCGCCCTCGCCCAGCGAGCGGTTGTCGTCGAAGCCGATGAAGACCCCGACCACGACCTGCGGCGTGAAGCCGACGAACCAGGCGCTGCGGTATTCGTTGGTGGTGCCGGTCTTGCCGGCCACCGGACGGCCCAGAACGCGGGCCTGGGTGGCGGTGCCGCGCTGGACGACGCCCTCAAGCATCGAGGAGATCTGGTAGGCGGTGACCGGGTCGATGACCTGTTCGCCGGCCGGCGCCACGCGCGGGCTCTCTTCGCCGCCGAAGCTGGCGTCGCAGCGCGGGCACTTCCGCTTGTCGGCGCGGTAGATGACCTTGCCCTCGCGGTCCTGCACCAGCTCGATCAGGTGCGGCTCGATCTTGCGGCCGCCGTTGACGAAGGCGGTGTAGGCGGCGGTCAGCTTGAAGGGCGTCGTCTCCCCCGCCCCCAGCGCCATGGCCAGCACCGGCTGCATCGACTTGACGATTCCGAAGCGGACGCAGAGCTCGGCGATCTTCTTCATGCCGACGCCCTGGGCCAGGCGCACGGTCATGGCGTTGCGCGATAGCTCGAGCCCCCGGCGCAACGGCATCGAGCCGTAGTAGCGGCGGTTGTAGTTCTCCGGCGTCCAGTCCTCGCCATTGACCCCGCCCTTGAAGGTGATCTGGGCGTCGGTGACGTAGCTGGCCGGGGTGTAGCCATTCTCCAGCGCCGCGGCGTAAACGAACGGCTTGATGGCCGAGCCTGGCTGACGCATCGCCTGGGTGGCCCGGTTGAAGTTCGACAGCGAGAACGAATAGCCGCCGACCATGGCGAGCACCCGCCCGGAATGCGGCTCCATCGCCACAAGGGCGCCGTTGACGGCGGGAACCTGCTTCAGACGGTAGCCGCCGCCGGATGCGGCCGGCTCGACGAAGATCATGTCGCCGACCTTCAGGCCCTTGCCGGCCCGGGCCCAGGCCACGTCCTGGGCGACCAGGGTCCCGGGCTCATAGTCCTTGGCGGGCTGCACGCGGACCGTGCCGCCCTCGATGCTGACGATCGCGGCCTGGCGCCAGTCGCGACGCTCGGCGGGCGCGATCTTCTTGGCGGCGGCCTTCTCCCAGCCTTCGGCCAGGTCGGTCGTGCCCCACGCCCCGCGCCAGCCATGGCGGCGATCGTAGTTTTCGAGTCCGTCCATCAGCGCGACGCGGGCAGCGGTCTGCAGCCGCGGGTCGAGGCTGGTGCGCATGTAGTAGCCGCCCTTCATCAGGCGGTCGTCGAGCGTCGCGAGGCCGCGGCGGCGGACCTCCTCGACGAAGTAGTCGGCGTCCTTGTAGCGGGCGCGGGACGGCGCGGCCTGAACCTTCAGGTCTTCCTTCATCGCGGCCTGGGCTTCGGCCTGGCTGACCCAGCCCAGCTCGGCCATCTGCGAGAGCACCCAGTTGCGGCGCCCGATCGCGTTCGCCTTGCGGCGGATCGGATGGTAGTTGTCCGGCCCCTTGGGCAGCGACGCCAGATAGGCGCTTTCGGCCAGGGTCAGCTGCGAGGCGGGCTTGCCGAAGTAGTTGTAGGCCGCGGCGCCAACGCCGTAGCTGCGGTAGCCCAGCCAGATCTCGTTCAGATACAGCTCGAGGATGCGATCCTTGGTCAGCGTCTGTTCAAGACGGCGGGCCAGGATGGCTTCCTTCAGCTTGCGGCCGACGGTGGCGTCGCTGTTCAGCAGGACGTTCTTGGCGACCTGCTGGGTGATGGTCGAGCCGCCTTCGAGACGGCGGCCCTGAATGGCGTTGAGCACGTTCTTGGCCATGGCCCGGCCGAGGCCCTGCACGTCGACGCCGCCGTGCTGGAAGAAGTTGCGGTCTTCGGCGGCGAGATAGGCCTGCACCAGCTGCGGCGGAATCTGGTCGTACGGCACGAAGATGCGACGCTCGTCCGAGAACTCGCCGATCAGGGTTCCGTCCCAGGCATAGACGCGCGTCGCCGTCGGCGGCCGGTAGTCGGCGAGGTCGCCCGCGTCAGGCATGTCGTGGAAAAGCCAGGCGGCATAGATTGCAAGCGCAAAGCCGGCGACGGCGATGACACTGAGGACCGTGACGCCGACGACGACCACCCAACGCTCGGGCGGTTCTTCGAACGGCCAAAGTCGGCGAAGGGCCTTCTCAAGCATGGTGCTGCTGTAGCGTGCCTGACGGCGGGCGCCAACGGCCTGTGAGCGCGCCCGAAGACGCGGGGCCCGCTAGCGGCTGGCGACCTTCGCGTCCCGGGCGAACCAGGCGTCGACCGCGTCGCCCACGGCGTCCATCAGGCGGACGCGTTCGCCGGTGTTGGTCAGCACCCGTTCGTCCTCGGGATTGTTGATGAATCCCATTTCCAGAAGGACTGCCGGAACGTCCGGCGCCAGCAGCACCATCAGGTTTGCATCGCGGTGGCTGCGGCGAAGCAGCACGGTCTCGTCGGAGATGTGTTCCAGCAACATCTCGGCGAAAACGGCCGAACGGTTGCGGGTCGATCGCTGGGTCAGGTCGAGGATGATCTCGCTGACAGTGCGGTCGGAGCCCGGCAGGCTGACCGGCATCAGCCAGTCGTCCTTGCGCAGGACCGACGTCGAGCGGCGCTCGCCCTTTTCCGACAGGGTGTAGACGCTGGCGCCGCGGATCGCGCTCGTCGGACCCGAATCAGCGTGCAGCGAAATGAACAGGTCGGCGTCGGCGGCGCGGGCGATCGGCACGCGGCTTTCCAGCGGCACATAGACGTCCGAGGACCGGGTCAGCACGACGCGGTAGCGACCGGTCTTCTCCAGCCGCGCCTTCAGCGCCTTGGCGGCGGCCAGGGTGACGTCCTTTTCCTTGGCGCGCGCGCCCATGGCGCCGGGGTCCTTGCCGCCGTGGCCGGCGTCGATGACGACGACACGCACGCCCTTGCGCGGCGCGGCGCGGGTGACGACCGGAGCCTTGGCCACGGCGCTCATCGCCCGGGCCGTCCGGACAGCGCCGCCGCCCTTGGCCTTCAGGTCGATGACATAGCGATAGTCCTTCACCCCGTCGCCGGGGGGCAGCAGGAACCGGCGGGTGACCTCGGCGTCGCGGGCCAGCTCAAGATTGACCTTGATGGCCCCGGCGCCGCGCTCGACGTCCCAGCGGCGCACGAGACCGGTCCCGGGGCCGCGGAGGCCGCCGGGCGCATCGATCCTGGGGAGGGAAATCACGACCGTGCCGTCACTGCCGTCGGCGACAAGCTTGCCGCTGACCGACCGGTCGAGATCGATGACCACGCGGGTTTCGTTCTGGTCGCCGCCGAGTCGCACTTTCAGCAGGCCGGACGGTGAAGCGCCCTGGGCAAAGCCGGCGACCGCGAGCGCAGCCAGCGTCAGACTGGCGAGGGCGCAAACGCCCTTCCATCCCGCCCAAGCCACGCCAGCCGACAACGCCCGCATTCTACAGCCCCAAAACGCACCGCTTCGCGATTAGACCTCGGACAATGGCCGTCGGCCGGTATCGAATTGGTTAAGCGATTCCAAAGAATGCGATCCGCTTTCCTTTTGGAGACGGATAAGGGTAATGTCCGATCTGCGCGCCGGCCCCGCAGATGACGGGGACACTCCGCGCACGAAGATAAAGGCCGCGCGTCCGGCCCCTCGCCTCACGGCGGGAGACGCACCTTCCGATCCCGCGCCGCCTTTGGCGCTTCAGGGAATAGACCTTATGGG
>JAZJXN010000126.1:12888-15507 GCA_040390885.1 Pseudomonadota bacterium
GCCCCGGCCTGGCACACGCCCCTTCGCATCGCCGTTCGCGACGCGTCGGACGGCCGCGCGACGCGCGCCTCCACCCCATTCCGGCGACCGGGCCAAGGCCTCGCAGCGCGCCGGGGAGATCTGTTTAATGACCAAGAAAATGCTTATCGACGCGGCCCACCCGGAAGAAACCCGGGTCGTGGTCGTCGACGGGAACCGGGTTGAAGAATTCGATTTCGAAAGCCAATCCAAGAAACAGCTTCGCGGAAACATCTATCTCGCCAAGGTGACGCGGGTGGAGCCCAGCCTCCAGGCCGCCTTCATCGAGTATGGCGGCAACCGGCACGGCTTCCTCGCCTTCAACGAGATCCATCCGGACTACTACCAGATCCCCCTCGCCGACCGCGAAGCCCTGCTGCGCGCCCAGGCCGAGGACGAGGACGAACCGCGCGAGAGCCGTCGCGGCTCGCGGTCGTCCGCCGCCGAGTCCGAGGGTGACGACGAGGACGAGGATCACAGCCACGCCTCCGACGACGAGGACGACGTGGTCGAGGAAGAGCTGGCGCGTCGCCGCCGCCGGCTGATGAAGAACTACAAGATCCAGGAAGTGATCCGCCGCCGGCAGATCATGCTGGTTCAGGTCGTCAAGGAAGAGCGCGGCAACAAGGGCGCCGCCCTGACCACCTATCTCTCGCTGGCCGGCCGCTACGGCGTGCTGATGCCCAACACCGCGCGTGGCGGCGGCATCAGCCGCAAGATCACCGTCGCGGCGGACCGCAAGAAGCTGAAGACCATCGTCCAGAGCCTGGACGTGCCGCAGGGCATGGGCCTGATCGTCCGCACCGCGGGCGCCAAGCGCACCAAGACCGAGATCAAGCGCGACTACGACTATCTGCTGCGCGCCTGGGAAAACATCCGCGAGACCACCCTCCACTCGATCGCGCCGGCGCTGATCTACGAGGAGGAGGACCTGGTGAAGCGGGCCATCCGCGACCTCTTCGACAAGGACATCGACGGCGTCTGGGTCGAGGGCGAGCAGGGCTTCAAGGATGCGCGCGAGTTCATGCGCATGCTGATGCCGGCCCAGGCCAAGAAGGTTCAGCCCTATCGTGAGCCGACGCCGCTGTTCGTCGCCCACAAGGTCGAGGGGCTGCTGTCGCAGATCTACTCGCCCGTCGTGCCGCTGAAGTCCGGCGGCTATCTGGTCATCAACCAGACCGAGGCCCTGGTCGCGGTCGACGTCAACTCGGGCCGCTCCACCAAGGAGCGGAACATCGAGGCCACGGCGCTGAAGACCAACATGGAAGCGGCCGAGGAAGCTGCTCGCCAGCTGCGCCTGCGCGACCTCGCCGGCCTGGTGGTCATCGACTTCATCGACATGGATGAGTCGAAGAACAACCGCGCCGTCGAGAAGAAGCTGAAGGACGCCCTCAAGGACGACCGCGCCCGCATCCAGATGGGCAAGATCAGCAGCTTCGGCCTGATGGAAATCAGCCGTCAGCGTCGCCGTTCGGGCGTCCTCGAAGGCACCACCCACATCTGCGAGCACTGCGCCGGCACCGGCCGCGTCCGCTCCACCGAGTCGGCCGCCCTCGCGGCCCTGCGCGGCGTCGAGCTGGAAGCCCTGCAGGGCGGCGGCGAGATCACGCTGAAGGTGTCGCCGGCCGTCGGTCTGTACATCCTCAACGAGAAGCGCGGCTACCTGACCCGCGTGCACCAGACCCACCACCTGTTCGTCACCGTCCAGATCGACGAGACGCTCGGCCAGGCGGACCATGAGATCGAGCGCACCGCCAGCGGCGAGAACTCGCTGCATGCGCAGGACGTCTACGCGCCGCTCGCCCGCATCGCCTACGAGCCCGAGGACGACGACGTCTTCGATGAGGTCGAGGAAGACGACGAGGACGAGGACGAAGACGAGGAGGATGGCGAGGACGACGGCGACGAGGATGCCGACGAACTCTCCGTCAGCGACGAGGACGAGGAAGGCAGCTCGCCGACCGCGCGCGACGACGACGGCGATCGCCGGGGTCGCGGCCGTCGCCGTCGCCGCCGTGGCGGCGGACGCCGTGAAGAGGGCGACGACGCCCCCGCCGCCCTTGCCGCCGATGCCTCGCCCGCCGTCGCCCGTGATGGCGAAGAAGGCGAAAGCGAAGAAGAAGCCAATCAGCGCCGCCGCCGTCGCGGCCGTCGCGGCGGTCGCCGCATGCGCGACGACGCCCGCCCGCAGGACGGTTTCACCTGGACCCGCCCGCGCGTGCCGTTCGGCGACGACACCTTTGTCTGGCACGATCCGGCGACCCTGGTCGAAGGCGGCGCGCCGCCCGTCCAGGCCGTCGGCCAGTCCGAGCCCCGCGCCGCAGCGCCCGACGCCGCCGCCGAGTCGCCGACCTCCGGTGAAGGCCGCGAGGGCCGCGAAGGTCGGGGCCGCGGACGCGGTCGTGGCCGTGGCCGTGGACGCGACCGGGTTCGCGAGGACCGTGAGGACTTTGTCGAGACCGACGCCGTCGCCGCCCCCGTCACCATCGAGACTGTTGTCGACGACGCGGACGAGACGCCGGACTTCCCGGTGTACGAAGCCGTGACCAGCGACCTGCCGGCCGACGAGATGTGGGTCGAACTGCCGGCCGAGCCCGAGAC
>JAZJXN010000127.1:0-4461 GCA_040390885.1 Pseudomonadota bacterium
TTCACCAGGCCGGCGCTCACGACCCACTTCATGTTGAACTGGGTGGCGGGCAGTTCCGAACGCGGATCCTTGTAGAGCGGCGTCAGCTCGGTCAGCGGCCGGTCGCCGATGACGACGCCGGCGGCGTGGGTCGAGGCGTTGCGGAACAGCCCCTCAAGCCGCAGCGCCACCTCCAGGCACTGGGCGACCGACGGATCGTCGTCGCGCGCCTGCCGCAGGCGCGGCTCGAGGTTGATGGCCTGGGCCAGGGTGGTCGGATTGGCCGGATTGTTGGGCACCATCTTGGCCAGGCGGTCCACCTGGCCGAGCGGCAGCTGCATCACCCGCCCGACGTCGCGCAGCACGGCGCGGGCCTGCAGGGTGCCGAAGGTGATGATCTGGGCGACCCGGTCGCGGCCATAGTGCTGCTGCACATAGGCGATCACCTCTTCCCGCCGCTCCTGGCAGAAGTCGATGTCGAAGTCGGGCATGGAGACCCGTTCGGGATTCAGGAAGCGCTCGAACAGCAGGCCGAAGCGCAGCGGGTCGAGGTCGGTGATGGTCAGCACCCAGGCGACCAGCGACCCCGCGCCCGAGCCCCGGCCCGGCCCGACCGGGATGCCCTGGGACTTCGCCCATTTGATGAAGTCCGACACGATCAGGAAGTAGCCGGAGAAGCCCATCTTCTGGATGACGCCAATCTCGCGGTCGAGGCGGGCGTAATAGTCCTCCTCCGGCGCCGCCAGCACCAGGCCCTCGAGCCGGCGCTTGAGGCCTTCGCGCGCCTGGTGCGCCAGCTCGTCCGGCTCGGTGCGCCCGCCGACGGTGGGGAACACCGGCAGGATCGGGTCGCGCTTGTTGACCATGAAGGCGCAGCGGCGCGCGATGTCGAGGGTGTTGTCGCAGGCTTCCGGCAGGTCCGAAAACAGCGCCCGCATGTCGGCCGAGGGCTTGAACCAGTGCTCGGCCGTGACCCGCCGGCGCTCGTCCTGGCCGACGAAGGACCCGTCGGAGATGCAGAGCAGCGCGTCGTGCGCATCGTACATGTCCGGCTTGGTGAAATAGACGTCGTTGGTGGCGACCAGCGGCACGTCGTTGTCATAGGCCCAGGCGACCAGACCGGGCTCCGCCGCCGCCTGTTCCGGCAGGCCGTGCCGCTGCAGCTCGATATAGAGGCGGTCGCCGAAGACGTGGTGCATCTCGGCCAGCGCCTTGCCGCCCTCGCCCGCCTTGCCGGCGGCGAACAGCGGATCGACCGGACCGTCGCGTCCACCGCTCAGCAGCAGCAGCCCCTCCGCGTGCTCGACCACCTTGGACCAGGGCACGCAGGGCTCGTCCGCCGGATCGACATCGAGATAGGCCGAGGACGACAGTTCCGTGAGGTTCAGGTAGCCGCGCTCGGTCTGGGCGATCAGGACCACGGTCGGGGTGCGGGCCCAGCGCTCGGGCGGCCCCTCGCCGATGCCGGTCACCGGAATGGCGCAGGCGATCAGCGGCTGGACCCCGGCGTCCTTTGTGTAGCTGGAGAACTCGAGCGCCCCGAACAGGTTGGCGCGGTCGGCGACGGCCACGGCGGGCTGGTCGGCGGCGGCGGCCATCTTGCCGATGACGTCCGCCTTGATCGCGCCCTCGAGCAGCGAATAGGCCGACCTGACCCGCAGGTGGACGAACCCCGTGTTGGCGGTCTCCCCGGCGGCGGCGTTGGCCATGGCGGCTCCTCTAGATCACAGTCGTCTCATAGAGCGATTCAAAGACGGGTCAGGCCACCATGTAGGCGACCGAGCACATCATCCACACAAAGCCGACGACCGAAACCAGAGCCATCGATTCACGAGCGATCCGGACCATTGGGGCCTCCTCATTCCGAGTTGCCCGTTTGTTCTATGTTCCAGTTCTGTTCCCGTCAAGCCCACAGGGAACATCGCGCTGGCGGCGGGTTATCCCCAGCCTGCCAGGCCGGGGAAACGCAGGTGTCAGGCGGGGCCGGCAGCCTTGCGCACGGCCTTCTTGGCCGCGGGCTTGGCGGCGGCGACAGCCGCGGCGTCGGGGATGTTCATCGGCGGCTTGTACTGGGCGACGATGTCCGCCTGTTCGGCGCGGCGCACGGCGCCGGTGATGTTCAGCCGGGCGTAGACGTGGCTGGCCTTGTGCAGCGACCGGGCCTGGTCCCAGTTGTCGAAGGCGACGCGGTGCAGGCTGTCGGTCTCGCCGGCGTAGATGACGTGGGCGACGTCGCCCTCCCAGCGGACGAACAGGTAGTTGGCGCCGCCGGGAGACACGGGCTTGAGCTCCTCGACCGGCCGGTATCGGTAAGTGGCGCCGGACTGTCCGGGGAAATCAAGCTGGCGGGTCATAAGGCACGCTCCCGTCGGGGATGAAAAATTCAACCGCCTGAAGACCCGGCGATATGGGCGAAACAGAGGCGATCACTGGTCAGTGAACGGTCCAATTCCTTAACGCGGACAGGCCGTTGGTCGCGGTTGCGGCCTTTGAACACGCGCCGCGGCCTGATGAGGAGCCACTTTCGCGTGAGGCGAGCCTAGCCGCCTCGCTGTTCCAGATGGCCGTCCTTGAGGGCGAACACCCGGTCCATATAGCGGGCCAGCTCGAGGTTATGGGTCGCGATCAGGGCGGCGACCCCCTGTTCCCGGGCCCGGTCGTACAGGGCCTGGAAGACGGCGGCGGCGGTGTCCGGGTCGAGGTTGCCGGTCGGTTCATCGGCCAGCAGCAGGCGCGGCTGGTTGGTCAGCGCCCGGGCGATGGCGACCCGCTGCTGCTCGCCGCCGGAGAGCTGCGCAGGCTGGTGCTGCAGCCGCTGGCCGAGGCCGAACGAGGTCAGCAAGCTGCTCGCCCGCGCGTTGGCGAAGTCGCGCGACTGGCCGGCGATGAGGGCCGGCATGGCCACGTTCTCCAGCGCCGTGAACTCCGGCAGCAGGTGGTGGAACTGATAGACGAAGCCGATCGAACCCAGCCGCATCCGCGTGCGGCCGCGCTCGTTCAGGGCCGAGCAGTCGCGGCCGTCGATGGTGACGTTGCCGCCGTCCGGCCGCTCAAGCAGCCCGGCGGCGTGCAGCAGCGACGACTTGCCCGAGCCCGAGGGCCCGATCAGGCCGACGATCTCGCCCGGCATGACGTCGAGATCGACGCCCTTGAGCACCGGCAGTTCGCCGGCGTCGGTGACATAGGTGCGGGTGACCCCGCGCAGCGAGAGGACCGGGCTACTCATAGCGGAGGGCCTCCACCGGATCGAGCCGCGAGGCCCGCCAGGCCGGCGGCAGGGTCGCCAGGAAGCTCATCAGCAGCGACCAGCCGGTGATGATCGCGACCTCGCGCCACTCGATCTTGGCCGGGATGTGGGTGAGGAAATAGATGTCGGCGTTGAAGACGTTGGCGCCGGTCGCCCACTCAACGAACGCCTGGATGGCGCCGATGTTTGAGCAGAACAGGACGCCCAGAAGCAGGCCGGCCAGGGTGCCGGCCACGCCCACGGCGGCGCCGGACATGAAGAAGATCCTCAGGATCGCCCCCTGCCCCGCCCCCATGGTGCGCAGGATGCCGATGTCGCGGCCCTTGTTCTTCACCAGCATGACCAGGCCCGAGATGATGTTCATGGCGGCGATGGCGACGATGATCATCAGGATCAGGCGCATGACGTTGCGCTCGATCATCAGGGCGTCGAAGAAGCTCTGGTTTTCCTGGGTCCAGTCGAAGGCCAGCGACTGCGGCCCGGCGGCCTCCGCCAGCTTCGGCTTGATGCCGACGGCGAGGTCCGGGTTGCTGAGCATGATCTCGATCTTGTCGACCGAGCCCTCGCGCCCGAAGAACAGCTGCGCCTGCTCGAGCGGCATGTAGATGAAGGCCTGGTCGAACTCGCTCATGCCGACCGAGAACACGCCGCCGACGGTGTAGTCCTTCTGGTTGACGCTCTGGCCGAAGGCCGTCGAGGCGCCGCTGGGCGAGATCAGGGTGATCGGGTCGCCCGGGGCCAGGCCCAGGGCCGTGGCCATGCGGTCGCCGATCAGCACCATGTCGCCGCCGTACTCGCCCTGGCCGTAGCCATTCAGGGAGCCGCGCTTGATATTCTGCGAAATGATGTCGGTGCGGCGCAGGTCGGCGGGCGAGATGCCGCGGACGATGGCCCCTGTGATCTGGGCCGGGCCCATGGCGATCACCTGCCCCTGGATCATCGGCGTGGCGCGGGTGACGCCGGGCACCTTGAGCAGGCGCTGAACGGCGGCGTCGCGATCCGGGCTGACCAGGATCGCGCCGGCGACATAGGCATGTCCGTTGAAGCCCAGCATCCGGCCGAGGAGCTCGGAGCGGAAGCCGTTCATCACGCTCATCACGGTGATGAGGGCGAACACCGCCAGGGCGATGCCGACGAAGGAGATCACCGAGATCAGCCCGACGCCGCCCTGCTTGCGCTTGGCGCGCAGGTAACGGCCGGCGACGGCGCGCTCCCACCCCCCGAACGGCGCGCCC
>JAZJXN010000127.1:4471-4953 GCA_040390885.1 Pseudomonadota bacterium
CATGCGGCGGCCTTCGCGGTCAGGCCGGCGAGGACGTCGGCCAGCGGCGCGGTCGAGCGCTCGCCGGTGGCGCGGTTCTTGATCTCGACATTGCCCTCGGCGATCGACTTGGGTCCGATGATCAGCTGCCAGGGCAGGCCGATCAGGTCGGCGGTGGCGAACTTGCCGCCCGGCCGCTCGTCGCGATCATCGTAGAGCGCGGTCTTGCCGGCGGCGTGGAGCGCGTCATAGGCCTGCTTGCAGGCCGCGTCGCAGGCCGCGTCGCCGACCCGCAGGTTGATGATGGCGACATCGAACGGCGCGACGCTTTCGGGCCAGATGATGCCGGCGTCGTCGTGGCTGGCCTCGATGATGGCGCCGAGCAGGCGCGAGACGCCGACCCCGTAGCTGCCCATATGCACGGTGTGGTCCTGGCCGTCGGGTCCGGACACGCGCGCCTTCATCGGCTCGGAGTATTTCGTGCCGAAGTAGAAGATGTGGCC
>JAZJXN010000128.1:0-4144 GCA_040390885.1 Pseudomonadota bacterium
CGTTTCCGACCGCACGCCGCCGGGCCGGTCGTGATGGGCGTTGGACCACCAGTTCAGCAGGTCCTTGGGCCGGAACACCCAGGGTTCGCCGTAAGCGCCGTCGGTGATCGGCGTCCGCGCGCCCGCCAGCCGATCCTCTTCCGACGCGTAGAACCAGGCGTAGCCCTCGCCGCGGGCGATCCCGGCCGCCACGTCTGCGACGTCGGCCTCGCCGCGCCAGTCGGCCAGCGGCGGGTAGAAGTCGATGCCGACGAAGTCGATGACCGGGTCCGCCCACAGCGGATCGAGGTGGAAGACGACATCGCCGGACCCGTCCGCCGGCTGGTGGCCGAAGTACTCCGACCAGTCGGCCGCATAGCCGATCGCGGTTCCCGCCCCGAGGATTGTGCGGCAGTCGGCGGCCAGGTCGCGCAGGGCCTCCACCGCGGGATAGCCGCCGGCCCCGTCGCGAATCGTGGTCACGCCGCGCAGCTCCGAGCCGATCAGGAAGCTGTCGACGCCGCCGGCCAGCTGCGCCAGCCGGGCCTGGTGCAGCACCATCCGGCGCAGGCCCCAGTCGGCGACGGCATGGTCGATCCGCCCGCCGTGGACGGTGATGTCCTCCGGCTGGGCGACGCCGAACAGCTGCGGCACGTCGGCCGCCGCGCCGGTGATCCGGCCGCGCCAGGGATAGCCCTCGCAGTCCATCAGCACGAACGGATACAGGGTCACCTTCAGCCCGCGCCGCTTCAGCTCGACGATCGCCTGCACCACCGCCGCGTCAGCCGGGGTGCCGCCATAGGCAGGGCCGCCACCTTCATCGCGGCTGACCAGAAGCGCGCCGCCCCGGCCGACGCCGCCCGCGCGCCAGACGAACGGCGTGGTCGGCTTGTCCGGCTGCTCGACGCCGGGCCGGATCTGGCAGACGCCGGCGTCGAGGCTGGTCCCGAACCAGGAAACCACCAGCACCACTGCCTCCAGCGCCGGCAGTTGCGCCTGCAGCTGGTCGAGCGACACCAGCAGGTCGGGCCGCCCCTCGAGGTTGTTGACGTTTTCCGTCGAGACCCGGACCAGACTGTCCTGGCGGCGGACGATCTCGGTCGCCAGCACGAACTCGCCCGCGCCCGGGATCAGGCAGACGCCCTTCAGCCGGTCCTCCAGCCGCGGCTCGCCTCCGCGCGGACGCCGGAACACCTCGAACGACAGCTGCGGCGGCCGGTTGCCGAACGGCCCCAGCGGCAGGTCCTCGAACACCACATAGGCGCAGCCGCGGTAGGCCGGGGCCGAACCCTCGACCGCCTCGATCAGCGGATCGGGCGTCTGGTCCTCGGTCCCGAGGTGCAGCCGGAACGTCGCGCCGTCCAGGTCCATCGGCCTGCCATCGGCCCAGATCCGGCCGACGCCGTCGATCGGCCCCTCGCACAGGGCGATGGCGAACGACAGGCTGTAGCGGGACTCGACCGTCCCGCCGCCGCCCTTGCCGCCGCCGGACTGCCGCTCGACGCGCTTCTCCCGGAAGCGCGCGGCCCAGATCATCTGCCCGCTGACCCGCACCCGGCCGAAAGCGGCGGCCATCGGCGCGCCCTCGGCGGTCCCGCTGAGCGCCAGCTCGCGGATTCGCGGTCCGACCGGCCTCGCCGGCGTCAGGGCGTTGATCGCGGCGGCGTCGACGGCGGCGCCGATCGTGGACCCGATGAAGGCGCCGATCGGACCGCCGATCGCGGAGCCGACCGCGCCGAGGATGACCTGGGCCATGGCTAGTCCTCCATGTTCGGAAAGGCGAAGGCCGCCGCCAGCCGCCGGCGCCACCAGGGCCCCAGCCAGCTCTCGACCACGGCCCGACCCCAGTAGGCGTGGACGATGCGGGGCTCGGGATCCCCCGGCGCGACGGCCGAGACGATCGCGCAATGCTTGATGCAGGCGTCGGGGCTCATCCGGAACAGCAGCACCTCGCCAGGCCGCGGGGCGTCCGCCGCCACCGGGGTCAGATGCCGTCTCGCCGCCGCCAGCAGAGTCTCGGCGGCGCCGGTCTCGGCCCAGTCGGGACGGTAGGGCGGCGGCGCCTCGGGTTCTTCGCCGTAGAGCTCGCGCCAGACCCCGCGCACCAGCCCCAGGCAGTCGCAGCCGACGCCCTTGAGGCTGGCCTGGTGGCGATAGGGCGTGCCGATCCAGCCGCGCGCCGCGGCGACGACAGCTGCCCTATCCACGGCGGCTGCCGCCGTCATGGCGCCCGCCCCTGGCCGGATAGACGACCAGGAAATCGTCGCCGGGAATGGTCGGAAAGCCGCGGAAGTTCAGCAGGTTGTCGAAACGACCTGAACAGGTCGAGGCGCGCTTGTCGCAGCCCTGTCCGATGGCGGGATGATCGGCGGCGATCGTGCACCGGCCATCCCCGAGGTTGGCGTCGCAGAGCCGGCCGTAGGTTCGCCCCGCCACCCGGTCGAGCAGCGCCATCGGCCCCTCGATCTCGGCGGTGAAGGCCTCCCCGTCGCGGCGGATCCGCGCGATGCGTCCTGCCCACAGGGTCACGAACAGGTCAGGCTCGCGCCAGTCGATCCGCCGACACTCCAGCGCCGCGCCGTCGTAGAGGCCGGCCCCCAGATCGGCCGGCGTCAGCGTCGCGCTGTCCAGCGCCCCGGCCGCGGCGGCGCTGCCCACGGCCGAGAGCCCGAGCCCGGCCTCGACCGCGCCGGCGGTCCAGCCGCTGGCGGCCGAGCAGATCAGGCCGTCGTGATCGAGGTCGGCGTCATGGTCGGTGAAGCCCAGCCGCGCGCCGTCGACGCGGCTCAGCAGCCAGACATGGCAAAGGGTGGCGGCGCCGGACTCGATCCGGGCCGCCAGGGCCGCAGGCACGATGCGCATGGTCTAGACCCTCACCTCGATCAGCGGCGTCGCCACCACCCGGCCGGCCTCGAAACCTTCCAGGGTGATGTCGATGCGGTCGGCGTCGAACCGGACCGGTACGTCGAAGGCGAACCCCGCCGTCACAACAGCGCCCTCCGGCGGCGGCGTCTCCAGCGTGATCTGGCCGGTCGTCGCATCCAGCGCGAAGGCGGTGGTTTCCACGCCGTCCACGGCGACCCGCACCGAGCCCTCGACCGGCTTGCGGATCGGCCGCGCCAGATTCCCGCCGGTCTTGGCCAGCTGGAATGTGACGGCGCTTCCGGTTCCCTCGCCAAGACTTTGATCCAGCGCGGAAATCGCTGCCGACGGGGGGCAGGAGTTGAAGTCCGCGAAGTCCTTGAACCGGAACCCGTACAGCCGCCCGCGCCGGGCCTCGAAGAAGGTCACCAGCGCGGCCGCGTCGTCGAGCGAGCGCACGCCCGCGCCGATCAGGTAGCGCCTTCGGCCCTGGTTCCAGGGCGTCGAGCGCCGCTCGAACCCCGAGCCGAGGGTGACGATCTCGGTGCGCCGCTCGACCCCGCCGGTCGAACCGAACGCCAGCCGCGCGGGCAGGCGGACCTCGTGAAAGGACATGGGCAGCTCCCAACGCGAAACGGCCCGCGCGAGGCGGGCCGTTCGCAGTCTGTGAAGTGGAGGCGGGACCCGGCGGCCCCGCGGACCGTCAGCCGGCGGCTTGCGACGTCGCCGCCGCGCCGACCAGGGCGCCGAACAGCAGCATGTAGAGGACCGTGATCACCAGCGAGATGCCGGACGTGACGATGCCGCCGATCGCGAGCCCTCGTCCGGTAACGCCCTTGAGCCCGAGGATGCCGAGCACCAGCCCGACCAGGGCGAGCAGCGTCCCGAACAGCCCGATGATCGGGATCCAGACGATCAGCACCGAGATCACGCCCAGGACCAGCGAGGCGATCGCCAGGCCGTTGGCGGGCCGCGGCCCGCTGTCGAGTTCAGACATCAAATCCCCCAAAGAATCCGGTGGCTACGCTAGAGGGCTAGGGGCGTCTGTCAACGCGGCCCCTGCAGCCGCCGCGCTCCAAGGCCTGCCGCCCGGGCCAGGGCCTGGGCGATCTGGGCCTCGGAGCGGAGGATGGCGCCGCCACTCTCGCCCTGGACCGTGACGTTGACGACGAGGCCGCCCGCCGCCGGCTCGATGGTCCCGGCGCCGGCCGGCCGGAACACCTCGGGCCCGCGCTCGCCGACGAGATAGGCTCCGCCGCGTGTCACCGGCGCGCAGTTGGCGGTCATCCAGGAGGCCCAGGCG
>JAZJXN010000128.1:4154-5517 GCA_040390885.1 Pseudomonadota bacterium
GCGTGTCACCGGCCCACCGTCGGCCCTCGCCCCGGCGAAGGCGCTGGTGACCAGCGTCGCCAGGGTGTCGGACAGACGGCCGCCGCCCGCGCCGGCCGCCGCATTGACCGCCGCCAGCACCGCCTCGGCGAGTTCGGCGAGGGACAGCTTTCCGTCCGCCGCCGCCCGCGCCAGCGATCCGGCCAGGCTCTTGCCGGCCTTCGCGAAGGCCGCATCGATGGCCGAGGCGGCGCGCCCCGCGGGCTCGCGCAGCGCCTCCAGCGCCGCCGCGGCCTCGGCCGCCTGGCGGGGGATTCCGGACAGTCCGGCGTTGTCGTCGAACTGGGTCATCAGCTCGAATCCTTCCATCTTTGCCTGATGCGGCCGGCAGGGAGGCCTTGCGTAGTTCGAGACGCGGCTAACGGCGCCCCGGCGCGGTCAGTCCGGCCAGGCCGCCATCAGCGCCCCCAGCCCCGCCCGCGTCAGCCCGTCCGGCGTCTGGTCCGTCAGCGCGCGCCACTCGGCCAGCGACAGCCGCCAGAAGGCCTCCGGCAGGAGGCCGAACCGCAGCGCGGCCAGCCGCAACAGCGCCGGCCAGGGCGTCATCCGCCGGCCGCCGTGAAGGCCGCCGCCACCGCCTCGGCGGCCTCGCGGAAGTCGACGGCGGACACATCGGCGACGGTCTCGCCGCCGCCGCGCAGCAGGGCCTCGAGCACCACGGCCAGGTCCCGCGCTGACAGCCCGCGCAGCCGCGTCGTCAGCGCGCCCCAGTCCTCGACCGCGAAGGCGGTCTCCAGTTCGGCCAGGGCGCCCAGCGTCAGGCACAGCCGACGCGGCCGTCCCGCCAGGGTGACGACCACCTCGCCGCGCGCGCCGTTGGCGGCCATCATGCCGCCGCCTCGAACGCGATCTCGCCGGCCGAGGCCAGGGTCAGGGCCCAGGTCGCCTCGCCCTCGTGCTCGCCGGCGTACTCGAGCGCCGCGACCAGGAACGGTCCCTGCAGCGTCCCGAAGTCGGGCACGATCAGCCGCCAGCTGCGCAGGGCCTGGCTGAAGAAGGCCCCGCGGATCAGCGCGTCGCTGGCGGCGTCGCGGAAGATGCCGGCGCCGGAGACCGAAGCCGTCTTGACCCCCGCCCCGCCGAGCAGCTCGCGCCAGCGGCCGGCGCTGTCGCCGTCGGTGGCGTCGACGCTGCGCGCGTTCAGCGAGATCGTCCGCGCCCGCAGCCCGGCGACGGTCACGAATCCTTGCGGATCCTCGCCGTCGCCGATCTTGAGCAGGATGTCCTTTCCGCGTTGAGCGGCCATGTCGTGCTTCCTTCCTCCCTCCCCTTCATGGGGAGGGACAGACGGCGAAGCCGTCAGGGTGGGGCGCGGCGTCGCCGT
>JAZJXN010000128.1:5619-6603 GCA_040390885.1 Pseudomonadota bacterium
CCTCGGTCACCGCCCGCACGCGCACGACGCCGTAGAGCGGGCGCCAGTCGGGGGAGCGGAAGACGTCGGCGTAGGTGACGCGCAGGCTGACCAGCCGGTGGCCGTCGAGCACGGGCGTGGCGTCGTGCAGCGCGGTGCGCAAGGCCGCGACCACGGCCTTGGCCTCCTCGGCGCCGTCGAAGCGGGAGACGCAGGTCAGGGTCAGCGCATGCTCGAGCCCCTCCCCCTCCAGTCCACCCCACGGCCGGGTCTCGGCGCGGCCGAGGGTCACGAACGGGAACAGCCGCGGCTCGGGCGGCTCGTCCCAGATCCGCGCCGGCGTCCCGAGCAGGGCGGTCAGGCCCGGATCGGCCCGCAGGTGGTCGAGCAGGGCCCGGTGCAGGGCGAGGTCGGGGCTCATGGCCAGTGTCTTTCGAGCGTGAGGGTGACGCGGCCGGGGCGCGGCTTGGCCGGGGTCACGGCGACCACGCGCCATGGCTCGCCGCCCGCCTTCAGCCGCATGCCGCGGGCGAGGGTCGGGCCGGCCCGCGCCTCGGCCTCGGCGGTTTCGGTCAGGCCCGGCCGCGAGACGCCGTCGCCGGCCTCGCGGTGGCCGAGGGGCCTCAGATCGACCCACAGCGCCGCGACCTCGGCCCAGCTCCGCGAGCGGCCGCCGAACACGGTCTCGGCCTCGGTCATGGCCTCGAGCACGGCCAGGGTGCGAAGGGCGCCGATACTCACAGCCGCGCCTTCCGGTACGGCGCGAGCCAGGGCTCGACCAGCGAGACCGGCGCCTCGCCTTCGCGATGCTCATGGCCGTGGGCGACGAGCATCAGCACCGCCAGCCGCAACGGCGCCGGCGAAGTGTCGGTCAGGACGGCGTCGGTCGCCGCCGCGATCCGCGCGACCGCGGCGTCGATCAGCAGCTGGACGAGGGCGTCCTCGGCGTCGTCGGTGACGCGCAGAAACGCCGTCGCCTCGGCGAGGGTGATGGGGGGCATGGGG
>JAZJXN010000129.1:0-8175 GCA_040390885.1 Pseudomonadota bacterium
AAGGCGAAGCAGGGACGGAGGGGGTCAGGTTCGTGGGGCGCTTCGCGGGATCAACCCCCTCAGTCACCGCTTCGCGGCGACAGCTCCCCCAGGGGGGAGCATCTTTAAGTGAGGTCGAAGTCATCCCCGCAGACCCTTGATTTCCCCCAAGGTCCGCACGACCGCCTCGGCCTCGAAACTGGCCACCGGATAGGCGCAGTAGTCGGCCGCATAGTAGGCGCTCGGCCGGTGGTTGCCCGAGGCGCCGAGGCCGCCGAACGGGGCCGTGCCGGCGGCGCCGGTGGTCGGGCGGTTCCAGTTGGCGACGCCGGCGCGGATGCGCTTCTGGAAGCGCTCCCACAGCGTCGCGTCGTCGCTGATCAGCCCGGCGGAGAGGCCGTAGCGGGTCGCGTTGGCCAGAGCGAGCGCGCCATCGAACGTCGCCGCGCGGCGCACCTGCAGAATCGGGGCGAAGATCTCCTCGTCGGGAGTCTCCAGATGGCTGACGTCGATCAGGCCGGGGGTGATGAAGGCCTCGCTGAGCCCATCGACGGCCCTCGCCTCCCGGATCACCTTGCCGCCCAGAGCCCTGGCCGCCTGGCGCGCGGCCTGGCCAGCGCGGGCGGAGATCAGGGGGCCCATGAACGGCTCCTCGACGCCGTTCCACGGTCCGACGATCAGCCGGTCGGACAGGGCCGCGACGGCTTCGATCACCGCGTCGCCCTCATGGCCTTCTGGCACGATCAGGCGCCGTGCGCAGGAGCAGCGCTGGCCGGTGGTGACATAGGCGGACTGGATCACCAGGGCTGCCGCGGCCTCGGCGTCGGTCGCGTCCCAGACCACCAGCGGATTGTTGCCGCCCAGCTCAAGCGCGAGGATCACGTCGGGCCGGTCGGCGAACAGGCGGCGGAAGTGGGCGCCGGCGGCGCCGGAGCCGGTGAACAGCAGGCCGTCGATGTCCTGTTCGATCAGGGCCGCGCCGGTTTCCTTGCCGCCCTGGACGAGGTTGATCACGCCCTTCGGCAGGTCGGCCGCTTCGAGCGCCTCGACCATCAGCTCGCCGGTCCAGGGGGTTTCCTCGGACGGCTTGAACACCACGGTGTCGCCGGCCAGCAGCGCCGGGACGATGTGGCCGTTGGGCAGGTGGCCCGGAAAATTGAACGGACCGAGCACCGCCATCACCCCATGCGGGCGGTGCCGCAGCACCGCGCGGCCGAAGGCGGTCTGGGTTTCCTTGGTTCCGGTGCGCTCATCGTAGGCGGCGATCGATGCGTCGACCTTGGCCATCATCGAGCCGAGCTCGGCCTTGGTCTCCCACAGCGCCTTGCCGGTCTCGCGCGACAGGGCCTCGGCCATCGGCTCCTTGCGGTCGTCGAGCGCGACCTTGTAGCGCCGCAGCGCCTCGACACGGTCCTTGCGCGGGCGGTCCGCCCAGTCGTGGAACGCCGCCCGGGCGGCGGCCACGGCGTCGGCCACGTCGGCCGGACTGGCGCTGGGGCCTTCCCAGACGGATGCGCCCGTGGCCGGGTCGATCGAGGTCAGGGTCTGACCGGTCCCGGGCCGCCATTGGCCGGCGATGAAAAGACCACGGCTCATGACTTCACCTTCACCACTTCGCCCTCGCTCACGCCCAGAACCTCGGCCGCCTCGCGCGACAGGATCGCGTGCTCGTGGTCGACCAGCACCGGCGCCCGCACCGCGCGGAAGCGGCCGATCTCGGCGGTGGAGACCAGCGCCTCCTCGCCGAACGCGTCTTCGCCCAGTCTGACCGTCAGGCGGCGCGCCTCCTTGACCGTGCGGATCTCGTCGCGCGGCGCCGCCAGCGTGGGCCCGGCGTCGAACAGGTCGACAAGGCCCTGGTAGCGGAAGCCCTCGCGCTCCAGCATGGCCCGCGCCGCCTCGCCGTCGCGGTGGACGCGGCCGATGCTCTCGCAGGCCGCCTGCGGCAGCAGGCCGGTATAGATGGGGTGGCGCGGCGACAGGTCGAGGATGAACTGGCCGTTGGTCGAGGCGCTCATCAGGTCGGCCTCGTCGAACTCCAGCCGGAAGAACTTGTGGGCGACGTGTTCCCAGAATGGGCAATGACCGTCCTCGTCGAACCAGCCGCGGAGCTCCGCCAGCACCATCTCGGCGAAGCGCTGCGGCTCGATGCCGATCAGCATGTAGCGCGACTGGGCCAGCAGCCGGCCGGCCCCGCCCTTGCGCTTCTCCGGCCGCAGGAACAGCGACCCGACCTCGGACCAGCCCGCGCATTCGTTGACCAGGACCAGGGCCTGGTGATCGAAGCGCATCTCCAGCACCGGCGACGACTGGGCCAGGGTCACGACCCGGAACGAGAAGAACGGCCGCTTGAGGCCCACGCCCGCCTTGACCCCGGCGACGCCGTCGATGGCGCCGGTGTCGCTGTCTTCCAGCATCAGGGTGTACCAGGCCTCGGGCGGGGCGACCTCGCCGTCGAAGCTGGCCTTGGACAGCGCCAGCCGCTCGCGCAGGGTCGGCTCGTCCTCGGGCAGGCTGGTGAAGCCCCGGCCGGAGAGGACGGCGAGCTCCATCAGATGGTCGTAGTCGGCCGGAAGGGCGGGTCGCACCACGAGCATCAGCGGGTCTCCATCAGGGCGCGAATGCCGCGGGCGTCGATCTCGCCGGAGGCCAGTTTCATCAGGATCAGGGCCGACAGCTGGGCGCGTTCGGCGAAGCTGTCGGGGTGAGCGAACTCGTTCTCGCTGTGGATGTCGCCGCCGCGCACGCCGAGGGTGTCGACGTTGGGCAGGCCGGCCGCGAACAGGTTGTTGCCCTCGCAGACGCCGCCTGACGGCTTCCAGGCGATGTCCTGGCCGAGCAGGGCGCCGACCTCGCGGACCTTGCCGAACAGCTCTGTCTGGGCGGCGTTGAACGGCTTGGCCGGGCGGGTGAAGCGGCCGTGCAGGCTGACGCCCAGGCCATCGCCCTCCCCGACCCGCATGGCCGTGGCGATCCCGGCTTCCAGCCAGGCGGCGGCCGCCGCGTCCGGAAAGCGGACGTTGAACCGCACGATCGCGATGTCGGGCACGACGTTGAGCGGCGAGCCGCCATCGATCCTGGCGATGTTCACCGTCACGCCGTCTCGCAGACCGTTCAGGGCGTCGAGCGCGCCGGCGATGCGGGCGGCGGCGGTGATGGCGTTGCGGCCGCTGGCGAAATCGCGGCCCGCGTGCGCGGTGCGGCCGGTGACGCGGATGTGGAAGTTGCCCGAGCCCTTGCGCTCCCCCGCCAGGGTGCCGTCAGAGAGCGCCGGCTCATAGGTCAGGCCGACATGGCCGAGCGCGCCGAACTCGGCCAGCACCGGGCCGGACGCGAGCGAGCCGATCTCCTCGTCCGGCGAGATCAGCACGCGGTAGCCTAGGTTGGCGGCGTCGGCGGACGTCTCGAACGCCCCGAGCGCGGCGAGGATCACGCTGATCCCGCCCTTCATGTCCGCGATGCCAGGGCCATGCAGCGCGCCGTCGGGGCGGGTGGTGACGTTCTGGAAATGGCTGTCGGCGGGGTAGACGGTGTCGTAGTGGCCGGTCAGCACGACCTGGATCGCCGCCTCCGGGCGGACGATGACGGCCATCGACGGCGGGTGCGGTTGCTCATGTTCGCGGCCGTCGTCGCCGATCTCGATCGAGGCCTGCAGCGGGATGTCCTGCGGCTCGGTCGGCAGGACGGCGAAGGCCTCCTTGAGCAGGCCGAGGGTGGTCTCAAGACCCGCCAGGTTACGGCTACCCGAATTGACCTCCGACCAGCCGACCGCGCGATCGACGATGGCCGATCCGCGTTCGGCGATGGAGTCCAGAACGGCTTTCTCTTCCGGCGACAGGCGCATCGGCGTGATCCGTACAGCTCAGACGCCATTGCCGCGGACCAGGTCGACGCGTGTTTCGAAAAAGCGACCCGCCGGAATGGCGCAAGACGGGAGTCGCCGAACACCACCTTCCTAGCCGAGGGGCGACGTAAGGTGAACCCCCTGCCCGGCTGCGTCAGTAGTCCTTGCGCCAGCGCACCGAGAGCTTGGTGCCGCCCTCGCCGGCCAGCCTGGAGATGATCGAGAGGTTGCGGCGCACCTGCCATTCGACCTGCGCCGCCGGGCCTTCGCGGCCGCCGCCGATGATCTCCAGATAGACGTCGTCGGTCAGGTACTTGCCGCCGGCGATGGTCATGTCGCTGCCCCCGGCCCCGCCCGCGAACACCAGCCGGTCGAGGCCGGTCAGGTTGCGCAGGCCGCCGATGACGTCGAAGCCGCCGCCGCCCGCCAGGTTGGCGATCGCCGAGGCCAGCTGCGCCGCCTCAAGCGGCGAGAGCTGCGCCGCCGAGGTGCCGAACAGGACCCGCGACAGCACCTCGTCCTGCGGCAGCACCGGGCTGGAGGTGAGGATGATCTCGGGACGGGCGGCCGTGCCGCGCACCCGGATGACCGCGGTGAGGCTCGGATCCTCGCGGGTCGCGGTCAGGTCGAGGCGGATGCGGTCGGCCTGGGCGGCCAGCTGCACGGTGCTGCTGTCGTCGAACTCGAAGCGCTTGCCGGCGAAGTCGTACTCGCCCTTGACCATGCGCGCGACGCCGTCGAGCACGGGCCGGGCCGTGGTGCCGGTGACCCGCGCGTCGACCGAGAGCTCCGCGTCCAGCCCCCGGCCGCGTACGAAGATGCGGCGGTCCGCCTTAAGGGTGACGTCAAGCGACACCACCAGCACCCGCCGCTCCTCGGGCAGGATGTCCCCCTGGGTCGCGCCCGGTTTGTTGCGCTCGATCACATCCATCGGCACCACGCCGGACGGCGTCGGCGGATTGGCGGCGACCTCGGCCCGGTCGATGGTCAGGGCGCCGGTCAGGCCGACCTTGCCCTCGGAGTCGCGGTTGAGGACCGCCTGCCCCGAGGCGATGGCCTCGATGGCGTCATTGTCGATGAGCCGGAAGCTGGTGAGGTCCAGGCGCAGGTTGCTCGGGCCGTTGCGCAGCAGGCTGATGCGGCCGCCGCCGGCCAGCTTGCCGCCGCGGCCATCCGCCGCCGTGAAGGTGTTCACGTCGATGGCGTTGTCGGCGAGATCGGCGCTGACGGTGACATCGCGGAGCTTAAGGCCCAGGGCGCCGTCCTCGAACGCGCCGCTCTTGAGGTCGGCGTGACCGGCCAGCCGCAGGTCGGCCAGGGTGCCGGCCATGGTGCCGTCCATGTCGACGATGCCGGAAAGGCTGCGATCGCCGCCCACCAGAAGGTCCCACAGAGGCTTGATCTCGCCGTTGGCGCTGAACCGGCCGCGCATCGGCTCGCGGGTGGCGACGGCGAGCCGCAGCGGCGCCGCCGAGGCCCGCACCGGCAGGGTCATGACCGCCTCGGACTTCAGGCCGCCGGCGTTGGTGGCGGTGGCCTCGATGTTGAGAATCTGGTCGTCGAGCACGGCCTTGACCTGGCCGTCGACCGACAGCGCCTTGCCTGCCCCGCGGGCGCGGGCGCCCTTGAGGCTGGCGTCCATCGTCCCGCTCAGGCGCGCGCCGACGCCCTGAAGCTTGATGTCGGCGTCGACGGTGCCCGCGAGGTCCTCGTTGATCGCGCCCAGGGAGACATTGGTCAGGTCGGCGTCGAGGTTGGCCCGCTCGGCGTCCATGCGCGCGGTGACGACGGCGCGCCCGCCCTCGACCTCGAGATTCAGATCGGCGAACCGCTCCTTGCCGGCGAAGCCGAGGCGGGCGGTCTCCAGGGTGCGGAAGTCGGCGCTGCCGAAGCGGCCGGCGCCATCCAGCGCCAGGCCCGTGGACCCCTTCACCTGGGCAAAGACGCCGGTGCCGATGAAGCGCCAGCGGTTGGTCCCGTAGGCGCCGCGCAGGTCGAGCTTCAGCGGCAGCTGCGACAACGGTCCGTCGGCGGTGATGGTGCCGCGCCAGAAGCGCAGCCCGCCCGCGCCGCGAACGACGGCGTTCTGGGCTGTGAGGTTGAGAGTCGCGCGGCTGCCGCCGGCGGAGTCGCTGATGGCGGCGGTGCCGTTGATCTGGCCCTGGGTCAGGATCGCGCCCGGCCCGATGGCGAGGATCAGGTTGGCGACCGTCGGCGCCCCGCGCCGCAGGGTCACGCCGCCGGTGGCCTTGACCCCGCCGGCGTCGGCGTCGAGCGCGCTGAGGTCAATGCCGCCGCCGGCGAAGTTGAAGTTGGTGCGGGCCCGCGCCGGGCCGTACTCGCTGTCGGCGGTGATCGCCACCGCCCCGTCGGTCCCACCGGCGCCGCGCACGAAGCTCAGCACGATATGGGCGTTCTTGAGCGGCAGCCTCGGCAGGTCGACCTGCTGGATGTCGGCGATCAGGTCGGCGCGCGGGGCGCTGATCGTGCCGGTGATGGCGCCCGAGCCCTTGGCGTCGCCGGCGATCTCGACGGGACCGGCCCGGAACGGTCCCTTGGCGTCCCAGTCGAGCTTCAGGCGCAGGGCGCCCTTCGGCCCGATCAATCCGGCGGTGCGGGCCGAACCGGCCAGGCCGTCGAGCCGGGCGTCGGCCACCGAGACCACGCCGTTGCTGATCTCGGCCTTGCCGCGAAGACGCGGCTTGGGCCCCAGCAGCCGGTCGAGTTCGGCGAAGCCGGAAGCGAAGCCGGCGCCGGTGGCGTCGACCGTGAACACCCAGGGCTTGCCCTTGCCGCCCTGCGACGCCGACCAGCTGCCGCCGATCGATCCCTTTGACCCGACCCGGGCAGCCTTGAGGTTGGTGAGGTCGGCCCTGCCCTTGAACGACAGGCCGCCGAGCAGGGTGCGCTCGCCCTCGGCGTCGAGCTTCAGGCCCGCGCCCTCGGCCTTGACCCGGCGCAGCAGCAGACGGCCGTCCTTGAGACGGGCGGCGACGATGTCCGCGCGCGGCCGGGCGCCCAGAAGCGCCGCGACATAGCCGCTGCCCTTGCCGCCGTCGCCGGTGAGCAGGGTCTCGATGGTCCATTCGCCGTTCTTGCGGCCAAGCGTGATGGGGCCCTGGGCGCGGCCCAGGGTGTAGCCCGCGAGGCTGAAGTCGCTGGCGTTGAGGGCGCCCGTGTAGGCGAAGCTGTCAGCGTTGCCGGTCAGCACGCCCTGCGTCCGAGCCTGCCCCTTCACGGCGTCGTTGGTCAGCCGCTGCAGCGAGCTCGTCGCCAGGGTCACGGCGACGCCGTCCTTCCCGGTCAGACGCTTGCCGATGTCGGCCTCGCCCTTGGCGGTCACCGATACCGTTTCGCCGTCAACGCGGGCATCGATCGCGTAGAGACCGCTCTTCGCCCTGGCGCCCGATCCGGCGAAGCGGATCTCCGGACCCAGCATCCGGGCATAGCCCTGCGTGAGGGTTGAGGCGGCCAGTGATATCCGGCCGGAGGCCGAGCCGCCGGACGCGTCCCAGGTTCCCTTGGCCTCAGCCGGGGTGGTCGCGCCGACCGTGGTCAGCAGCTCGAACCGGCCCTCGCCGCCGAGTCCGCCGGCCCTGGCGCGCAGCAGGAAGGGCTGGTCGGCCGGCAGACCCAGCGATCCGGCCAGGGCGCCGCCCTGGGCCTCGTTGGCGTCGGCGACGATCAGCAGCGGCGTGTTCTTGCCGGTCTCCAGCGCCAGGGAGAGCTTGTCCCCGAGGTGGAGGCGGCTGGCGGCGCCGAGGTGGACAATGGTCGGCCCACCCCGGCTGATGTCGAGCCCGCCGACGACGTCGAAATAGCCGCGACGGAAGCTGAAGGCCGGCAGGGTTTCGAGATTGCCGCGCATGTCCTCGATGACCACCGACACCGGCAGCCCCTTGGACACCGTCTTCGGCGTGAGGGTCGGCCGCCGCAGGATCCGCACCTGCTGGGCGTAGACGTTGTCGGCGTGGAAGCGGCGCACGAACAGTTCGTGATACCGCCATTTGACGGCCAGGTTGTTGGCCTCGAGCCAGACTCCCTTTTCATCGGTGATCGTCAGCCGGCGGACCGTGAAGTTGCGCCACAGGTCGCCGCGAAGGCCCTCGATCTTGAGCTTGCCGTAACGGCCGATCTTCAGGCCGCTGGCGCGGGCCTCGACGAACAGCAGACCGGGCGCGCTGTTGACGCCGAAGCGAGTGACCAGCGCCGCGCCGCCGACCAGCAGCACCGCCAGCAGCGAGATCAGCATGATCCACCCGGGCCCGGTCGCCGGCAGCCGGCGACGGCGCGTACAGCTGCAGCATCGCGAACTCGTCGCGGAACATGAACGTGTCCCAGATCATGCCATC
>JAZJXN010000129.1:8185-8995 GCA_040390885.1 Pseudomonadota bacterium
CGATGCTGATGTAGATCTGGAAGTCGGCGTCGTTGTCGCGCTTGTTCAGCGGCACCGCGATGTCGGCGCGGATCGGACCGAAGCCGAGGTTGTAGCGAACGCCGACGCCAACGCCGACGGCGATGTCCTCCGCGCCGGGGAAGGCGTCGCTGCCGACCGTGCCGGCGTCGACGAAGGCCACCGCCCCCCAACGTTCGGTGATGCGGCGACGGACCTCGAAGCTGCTCTCGATCAGCGACAGGCCGCCGGTGGGCGTGTTGTCAACGTAGCGCGGGCCGACGGCCTGCCAGGCATAGCCGCGGATCGACCCGCCGCCGCCGGAATAGAACCTGCGCGGCGTCGCCACCTGGTCGAGATCCGCGCCCTGGATGGTGCCGAGCTTGAGGCGCCCGGCCAGCACCGTCTTGGCCTCGTCGTCGAGCGAGAAGTACATCGACCCCTGGGCCTGGACCTTGAGGTAGAGGGCCTGGATGTCGCCGACGGTGCCGGTCGGCTCGGCCCGGCCCTCGATGCGCCAGCCGCGCACCGGGTCGAGGGGATCGTTCGATCGGTCGAGCGCGAAGGCGCCGAGGACGGCGGCCGTGAAGACGTCCTGCTCCTCGTCCTTGAAGACGATGCCGCCGACCTTGATCTTTTGCGCGCTGCGCGTGGCGTCGAGCGAGACGCCGGCGGTCACGAACGAGGCGGCCCCGCCGAAGAAGGCGGTGCGGCCGAAGCGACGGGTGACGTCGGCGTTGGCGCTGACCCCGGCAGCGTCATAGGCGTCGGTCTGCTCATTGTAGATGGCCGTCGCCATGGTCAGGGTCTGCT
>JAZJXN010000130.1:0-6117 GCA_040390885.1 Pseudomonadota bacterium
CGGCCGACAGGCGGGCGAACAGCGGCAGGATCTCCACGTGCGGCGGATGGTGCTTGCGCAGCGCTTCGGCGGCGTCGCGGATTTCGCGTTCGCCAGGCAGGAACACCAGCACGTCGCCGGAGCCGAGGCGCGACAATTCGTCGACGCCGTCGATCACGGCGTCCATCAGGTCGCGCTTTTCGCGGGCGGCGGCGGTGCGCTGGCCCTTGCCCTCGGCGTTGGCGACCGTAAGCGTCTCGGCGCCCACATGCAGCATCACGATCTCGGCGTCCGTGGCGCCGAGCATGCCGACCAGCGTCTGCGCCAGTTCCAGGGCCGCCTCCGGCCGGGGGGCGGCATCCACGGGGATCAGGATCTTGCCCAGCCGGACAGCGCCCGTCGCCGGATCGACGAAGCCGGCCGCGTCGTGGGGTAGGAACAGGGTCGGCAGGGCGGTCTCCCGCGCCAGGGGCTCGGCGACCGACGGGCTTCGCCGACGCTCGCGGCCGTCCAGCGCCCGGCTGGCCAGCACCACGAGATCGGCGGGATGACGCTGGAGCAGACTCATCACGCCCTTCAGCGGATTGCGGAAGCCGATCTCATGCTTGACGACCTGCACGCCGGTGGCCGGGGCGACCGCACTGGTCGGCGCGTCGGGCGGCAGCAGTCCCCAGGCCGTGAGCGTAGAGCGCACGTCCGGGAAGTCGTTCCAGTCGTTGTTCTTCTCGTCGCCGTCGATATCGACATGGACGATGCTGAGCTGGCCGCGCGCGGCAAGCGCCAGCTTCAGCGCATGGACGAAGGCCAGGTGGCCCCGCGGCGAGAAGTCCGTGGCGTGCAGGATGCGCCCCAGCCACACGTGCATCGCCGATGTCTGATCCATGAACCACCCTCCGGATACTCCATGCGGTATCCGAAAGTCGCCGCCAGGGGAGTCGGGTGATTTCCTAGTCGGCGGTGGGGCGAGACCCGTACCTCTGCGCGATCATGGCGCAGGCCATCAGCTGGATCTGGTGAAACAGCATCACGGGCAGGACGATGAAACCCACCGTCGCGGCCGGGAACAGAATGCTGGCCATCGGGACGCCGGTGGCGAGGCCCTTCTTGGAGCCGCAGAAGACGACGACGATCTCGTCCTCGGTGGAGAACTTCATCGCCCTGGCCGCGGCGCGGGTGACGAGCAGCACGACCGTCAGCAGGACCACGCAGATCGCCAGCAGAACGGCCAGTTCGAGCGCGCTGACCTGCTTCCAAAGCCCGCCGACCACGGCCGCGCTGAAGGCCCCGTAGACGACCAGCAGGATCGAGCCACGGTCGGTGTAGCTGACCAGCTTGGCATGGCGGCCGACCCAGGCCGAGACCAGCGGCCGGGCCATCTGGCCGATCGCGAAGGGCAGCAGGATCTGCAGCGCCACGTCCTGGATGGCCTTCAGCGAGATGCCGCCTGTCGTCGTATGCAGGAAGACGCCGACAAGCAGCGGCGTCAGGATCACGCCGATCAGGTTGGAGGTCGAGGCCGCCACCACCGCCGCGGCGACATTGCCGCGCGCCTGGGAGGTGAAGGCGATCGAGGACTGCACCGTCGACGGCAGCAGGCACAGGTAGAGCACCCCGGCGGCCAGCTGCTCGGGCAGCAGCCACTCGGGCAGCTGGACGATGCCCAGGCCCAGGAGCGGGAACAGCAGGAAGGTGGAGGCGAGAACGGTCAGGTGCAGGCGCCAGTGGACCAGGCCGGCGACCACCGACTCCCGCGGCAGGCGCGCGCCGTGCAGGACGAACAGCAGCGCGATGGCCGCCTTGGTCAGCCATGCGAACCAGACCGCGATCTGGCCGCTGACGGGGAACAGGCTGGCCAGCACCACCATCAGCAGGATGGCGACGATGTAGGGATCGGGCTTCAGCCGGGCCCAGCGTGACGTCTTCGGGGTCATCCGATCTGCATGACCTCTGGCGAGCGGCCTCGCAAGGGCGGTCCGATCACGCTTCGGTCGGCGCAGTATCAATGGGCGCGGTGAGTATAGTTCTCAGCCCGGGAGCATTGTCGCTCTGCTCCACCGTCCCTGACAGCTGCTGCACCATGGCCGCCATCATCCGGCTGCCGAAGCCGGCGCGCGCGCCGGGCTTGCCGCCGCCGCGGTCGGCGACGATCAGGCGGAAGCGGGACAGATGCTGCTCCAGGGTGACGGCGATCGGCCCGGGCGCGCCGTTGTAGGCGTACTTGTTGGCGTTGATCACCAGCTCCGTCAGCACAAGGCCCAAGGTCACCGCCCGATCAGTCGGGATCGACACCGGCGTGAGGTCGAGCGAGACGCAGCCCGCCCACTCCGCGCCCATCGACTCGAGCATGTCGCCGACCAGCTCCTCGATGTAGCGCGCCAGGTCGATGGTCTCGATCTGGTCGGCGCGATAGAGGCGGCGATGGACGAGCGCGACGGCGTGCAGCCGGCGGCTGGCTTCCTCGAGGGGCGCGCGCAGCGCGGGGTCGTCGAGGGACCTCGCCTGCAGGCCCAGGAAGCTGGACACCAGCTGCAGGCTGTTCTGGATGCGATGGTTGGCCTCCTTGAGCAGGACTTCCTTCTGCTCCAGCAGCGCCTCGCGGTCCGCCACGGTCTCGGCCAGGCGAAGGTTCAGCTCCCGCAGCCTCTGACGCTGGCGCGCCTCGAGCAGCGCGCCGCGCAGGCGCGAGGCCGACTCGCTCTCGGCCAGGCTCCAGCGACGCGCGCGACCGCGCACGGTTTCGCGCCAGGCCTCGAAAGACGTACGCGGCGTCAGGGTCTGACCGGGGCTCACGGTGACGGCCTTGTGCGGATTGCCGGCCCAGTTGACGACCTCGACCTGCTCGGCGCGGAACCACAGGATGACTAACGGTTCGTCGGCCGAAATCGTCAGGCCGATCAGGCCACTGGCGCGGTCGCCGAAGCGGGCTGCGGGCGGATAGTCGGCTGGCAGCTGATCGGTGACGGTCGGCAGCGACTTGCGATCGAGAACCCACGCCGCCAGCCCTCGGACGTCGGACTCCGGCGGATGGGCGCCCGCCATGGTCAGCTCGCCGGCGCGCAGCACCGCCACACCGTCGGCGCTCATCAACCGCTGCAGGTCGCCCAGATGGTCCCTGAGACTGGCGTCAGTCACGCCCTGGCGCTCGAAATCCGCGACCAGTTCGTCTTCAACGACCCGCAGCCGCAGCCGCTCGCGATAGAGCTGGGCGTCTTCCTTGCCCTTGATCTGTCGGGCGAGCGCGGCGGCGAGCGCTCGGCAGGCGGCGCGCAGGTCGTAGGGCAGCAGTCGGGGCGTGCTGTGGTGGCAGGCGATCAGGCCCCACAGCACCCCGTCCCGCACGATCGACACCGACGCCGAGGCGCCGACGCCCATGTTGCGCAGGTACTGCATGTGGATCGGAGAGACGCTGCGAAGGGAGCTGTCGCTCATGTCCAGTGCGACGTCGCCGTCCCAGGCGGGGGTGAGCGGCGCAGGGCGGTAGGTGACGTCGGGGATGACCCGAACCAGATTGCGCACATAGAGCGCGCGGGCCTGTTGCGGAATGTCCGAGCCCGGGAAGTGATGGTTCAGGAAGGAGGGCAGATGGTCGGCGCGATCCTCCGCCAGCACCGAGCCGGCGCTGTCGTCGAGGAAGCGGTAGATCATCACCCGGTCGAAGCCGGTCAGGCGTCGGAACTCCACCGCCGCCCGCTCGCAGAGGGCGTCCAGGTTCGGGGTCCGCTCGAAGGCCGCCGCCGCCGCCTCCAGGACGCCGAGCAGCTGGGCCGCGGGCATCCCGGTCAGTGCGGGCTCAAGCTCGATCACCAGCCGGTCGTCGACGATATGGGCGCTGACGTCGAAGACACCGTCGGCGCCGTCAACCTGGCCCATGAAGCCGCCGTTGGTCCCCGACTGGGTGAGGGCGGCCGTGCGCGTGGCGAGGGAGTCGCCCAGGATCGCGCCCAGGCTCTGACCCAGCCAGGCGCCGACGCCGAGCTTGCCGGCGACGTCGCCGGCGGCGTGGGTGACCTCCTGCGACGTGCGGTCTGCGACCAGCATGACGCCGTGGGGCTGGATCGAGCCTGGAATGTGGATTGGCTCGCGGTCGCAGTCGGTTAGATCAGGGGTCAGGTCCAGCTCGATGGTCATGCCGCCTCCGCCGCGGCGCAGAGCCAGTCCTGGGTCATGGCGAATCCCGTGCGCGCGCCGACGACGGCCGCGTCACGCGAGACGTCGCTGGCCGTGTCACGCTCGAGAACCTGCAGGAACGCGCGCCACCGGGCGCCGACCTGATCGCGATAGGGATCGAGGAAGGTCAGGCCGCGGTCGCTGTGGCCTTCCGCCGCAAGGCGCTTGCCGATGACATGGCCGCCCAGCGTCGAGCCTTCCAGCACGTAGAGGACGCCGAGCGCCTCCGCGAGGCTGGCCGGGCGGCTCACCGCGCACATGGGCAAGGCGTCAGGATCGCCGCCCAGCTGGCGAACGTCGGCAATCAGAAACGGCAGACGCGAGCGTCCGGCGAAGTCGAGCCCGACGACGTGCGCGAGCATGGGAGACAGGGCGGACTCGGCGCCGGCGTGGAGGCCGTGGAAGCGCTCCACCATCCGACGACGGGCATCCGGCCGTGAGATGCGGCCGAAGATATCCAGGCTGTCCTCGAGCCGCTGGTGCTCATCCCGTGTCGCGTCCCGCAACCGGGCTACTGTCTCACTGACCATGGCTCGCTTTCACACTTCCGCGGACATTGTCGGCGAGCCGACACAGCCTGTCGGTCCGCAACCCGACATGGGGCGGCTTTTGCGGCAAGGACGTGCGAACTAGGTGGTCACGCGCTGACGAGGAATGACAGCTGCTTCTCGTCAGCGTCATTGCGGCCCTCGGCGATCTCGCGGTCGAGCAGGCGGGTCGGATAGTCGCCCGTGAAGTAGTGGTCGGTGAACTGCGGCTGGCTCGGGTCGCGCGGACCGGCTTCCAGCGCCCAGTAGAGGCCCTCGACGGACAGGAATCCGAGGCTGTCGACTTCGAGGAAGCGGGTCATCTCGGCCAGCGATTTGCGGGCGGCGAGCAGCTTGTCGCGATCGGGCATGTCGATGCCGTAGAAGTCCGGCCACATGATCGGCGGGCTGGCCGAGCGCAGGTGAACTTCCTTGGCGCCGGCCTCGCGGACCATACGCACGATCTTGCGGCTGGTGGTGCCGCGAACGATGGAGTCGTCGATCAGGACAACCCGCTTGCCGGCCAGCACCGAGCGGTTGGGGCTGTGCTTCATGCGCACGCCGAGCTCGCGGACGCCCTGGGTCGGCTGGATGAAGGTGCGGCCCACGAAGTGGCTGCGGATGATGCCCAGCTCGTAGGGCACGCCGCTGGCCTGGGCGTAGCCGAGGGCGGCAGGAACGCCGCTGTCCGGCACAGGGACGACAACATCGGCCTCGGCAGGGGTTTCTTCGGCGAGCCGCATGCCCATGCGCTTGCGCACATCATAGACGGAACGGCCGTTCACGACGCTGTCGGGGCGGGCGAAATAGACATACTCGAAGACGCAGGGGCGCGCCTTCTGTTGCGGGAAGGGCTTCAGGCTGGTGACGCCGGCCTCGTCGATCACCACCATCTCGCCATGCTCAACGTCGCGCACGAAGGTGGCGCCAATCATGTCGAGGGCGCAGGTCTCGGAGGCCAGGATCGGGGCGCCGTCCAGGTCGCCCAGCACCAGCGGGCGGATGCCTAGCGGGTCGCGCACGCCGATCAGCTGCTGGTTGGTCAGGGCGATCAGGGCGTAGCCGCCTTCGATCTGCGAGACCGCGTCGATGAAGCGGTCGACGACCCGCGCCTTCCGGGAGCGGGCGATGAGATGGAGGATGACCTCGCTGTCCGAGGTCGACTGGAAGATGGCGCCTTCACCGACCAGCCGCTCGCGCAGGGTCAGGAAGTTGGTGAGGTTGCCGTTGTGAGCCAGGGCGACGCCGCCGGCCTCAAGGTCTGCGAACATCGGCTGGACATTGCGGATGCCGCTGCCGCCGGCGGTGGCGTAGCGGGTGTGGCCGATGGCGTAGGTCCCGGGCAGCCGGTCGATCAGGTCGTCGCCGGTGAAGGCGTCGCCGACATGGCCCAGGTGACGCTCGGTGTGGAAGCTGCGGCCGTCGAAGGCTGCGATGCCGCAGG
>JAZJXN010000130.1:6127-11439 GCA_040390885.1 Pseudomonadota bacterium
CCTGTCCGCGGTGCTGCAGGGCGTGCAAGCCCAGGGCGGTCACCGCCGCCGCGTCACGGACCCCGAAGGCGCCGAACACGCCGCATTCGAGGCGAAGGGTATCGTCCTCGGGATCGCGCGGGGGCGGGGCGTAGCGGTCGCTGGTCTGGCCCAGGATCGTCATCGCGTCTTCTCCACTAGATCGTCCATGGCGTCGCGTTCGCCCGGAGCATAACCGGTTTCTTCGTCGGAGGGCGCCTGCACGCCAGCCTTCATCGCGTCTTCGATCGCCGGGGCCACCGTCCGGGCCACCGCCATGCCCTCAGGCGCGAACGCCTTGAGGATCCGGCCCGACGCGTCCGCCACCGGATAGGTGAGCGCGCCCGTCACCCACTTGGGGGCGCGGTCCGGCGGCGTGGCGAGGTTGAACAGCAGGTTGAACGCTCCAAGCAACACGAAAGCCCTGAGCAGGCCGAACCCGGCGCCGACCCCGCGGTCGAGGATTCCCAGGGCGTGGGTTTCCTGGATCCGCCGCGTCATCGTCGCACCGAGCAATCGAAGCGCGATATAGGTCAGGCCAAAGACGAATAACAGGGCCACGCCGACCCCGGCCCAATCGGGGTCGATCAGTCCGCGGGCGATCGGGCCGGTGAAACGCAGCGAAAGCACCGCCGCCAGCGCCGCGCCGAGGAAGGCCAGCACCGTCATCAGCTCCTTTGTCGCCCCGCGGGCGAAGCCGATCAGCGCGGAGACGATAAGCAGAGGCCCGGCGATGAAATCGAACTGGGTCAGCATGCGGCGATCAGCCCCACTGCTGCTCTCCGATCCGCCGCACGGCGTCGGCCAGCCGCGAGACGCCGGTCACCTTGAGCGCGTCGCCCGCGCCGCTCGGCGCCAGCGCCTGCTTGAAGCCAAGCTTGGCGGCCTCCTTCAGCCGCGCTTCCATGCGGCCGACGGACCGGACCTCGCCGGACAGGCTGACTTCTCCGAACACCACGCAATCCTGCGGCAAGGCTTCCTCGAGGGCGGAGGAGGCGAGGGCCGCCGCCGCCGCCAGGTCCGCCGCCGGCTCCGTGATGCGCAGGCCGCCGGCGACGTTGAGATAGACGTCGCGATTGCCGAAACCGAGGCCGCATCGCGACTCCAATACGGCGAGCACCATGGCCAGGCGGCCGCTGTCCCAGCCCACCACCGCCCGCCGGGGCGTGCCGTAGGCGCTGGGCGCGACCAGGGCCTGGAATTCGACCAGCACCGGCCGCGAGCCCTCGATGCCGGCGAACACCGCCGCGCCGGCGGCGCGCTCGCCGCCGTCGTTGAGGAACAGGGCTGAGGGATTGCTGACCTCGCTGAGGCCCGCGTCACCCATCTCGAAGACGCCGATCTCGTCGGTCGCTCCGAACCGGTTCTTGGCCCCGCGCAGGATCCGGAACGGGTAGCCGCGCTCCCCTTCGAAGGCGAGGACGGCGTCGACCATGTGTTCGACCACGCGCGGCCCGGCGATCTGGCCGTCCTTGGTGACATGGCCGACGAGGATGATGGCGATGTTGCGCTTCTTGGCCAGGCGGACCAGTTCGGCGGCGCAGTTGCGGACCTGCGTGACCGAGCCGGGCCCGGCCTCGTGGACGTCGCTCCACATCGTCTGGATGGAGTCGATGACGACGAGGTCGAACGGCTCCTTCTTCAGACCATCGAGGATGTCGCGCAGGGCGGTCTCGGCGGCCAGTTTCACCGGCGCCTGGGCCAGCCCCATGCGGGCGGCGCGGCCGCGGATCTGCTCGACCGCCTCCTCGCCGGAGATGTAGGCGCAGCGGACGCCGCGCAGGGCGGCGTTGGCGACCACCTGCAGGGTCAGGGTGGACTTGCCGACCCCGGGGTCGCCGCCGAGCAGGATGGCGCTGCCGGGCACCACGCCGCCGCCGCAGACGCGGTCGAACTCATCGACCCCGGTGGCGATGCGCGGCGGGGTCGGGTTCTGGCTCTCGAGACCCTCGAAATTCAGGCCGCGGGTCTTCGAGGCGCGGGTCGGCGCCAGGGCGCCCGGCGGCCGCGAAGTGACCTCCTCGACCAGTGAATTCCAGGCGCCGCAGGCGGGGCACTGGCCCGCCCACTTGGACTGCCCCGCGCCGCAGGACTGGCAGACATAGACGGCGCCGTCGCGGGCCATGCGTGTTCCTGATTCGGGGTTCGTCGCAGGATAGCGCAATCCGCCCCCGGCTGGCGGAACGATCCGTTGCAAAGCGTTCGCGGAACCGTGTTTCACGTTGGGGCAGGAGTCAGCTAGGCTCGGTCCAGCAATAGAAATGGCTGCGGCCGAGGAGAGACGCCATGAGCGTAGTGGACGGAGGGTCGTCGGGCCTGGTTCAACGAGTGCAGGACATCCTGCTCAAGCCCGGTGCGACCTGGGACAAGATCGATGGCGAGCCCGCCACCATCAAGGGGCTCTACACCGGCTACGTCTGCATTCTGGCCGCGATCGGCCCGATCTGCAGCTTCCTGGGGTCGTTCCTGTTCGGCGGCATGCTGTTCGCGCCGTTCACCTTGGTCGGGGCCATTGTCGGTTATCTTCTGACACTGGTGGCGGTCTATGTGATGGCGCTGGTCATCGACGCCCTGGCCCCCAGCTTCGGTGGCGAGAAGAACCCGATCCAGGCCTTCAAGGTTTCCGCCTACAGCGGCACCGCGACCTGGCTGGCCGGGGTCTTCAACCTCATCCCGATGCTGGCCATCCTCGGCATCGTCGGGCTGTACAGCCTGTACCTGCTCTACAAGGGCCTGCCGAAGCTGATGAAGGTCAGCCCCGACAAGGCCATCGGCTACACGGTGGTCGTCGTGGTGCTGATGATCGTCGTCTACGTGATCATCGGCGCGATCGTCGGCTCGATCGCCGTGATGGGCGCTGTCGGCGCCGCCGGCGTCGGCGCCATGGCCTACCCCTAGTCTCGAACCGCGCCGGGCGTGGAAGCGCTCGGCGCGGGACGACGTCCGCCTATCGCGCCTCGAACCGGCCTTCGCGGGCGAGGTTGCCGAAGCGGGTGGTGTCGGCATTGAAGTGCAGCCGCACGGTGCCGATCGGACCGTGACGCTGCTTGCCGATGATGACCTCGGCGACGTTGGCGATCTTGTCCATCTCCTCCTGCCAGGTCATGTGCTCGGGCGTCCCCTCGCGAGGCTCCATCCGGCCCAGGTAGTAGGACTCCCGATAGACGAACATGACGGCGTCGGCGTCCTGCTCGATCGAGCCGGATTCGCGAAGGTCGGAGAGCTGGGGCTTCTTGTCCTCGCGGTTCTCGACCTGGCGCGACAGCTGCGACAGCGCGATCACCGGGACGTTCAGTTCCTTGGCCAGCGCCTTCAGACCGCCGGTGATGGCGGAGACTTCCTGCACCCGATTGCCGTCCTTGCCGCCGCCGTCGGTGGTGACCAGCTGCAGGTAGTCGATGACGATCAGGTCGAGGCCGGCCGAGCGCTTCAGGCGCCGCGCGCGCGCCGTCAGCTTGGCGATCGACAGACCACCGGTGGCGTCCACGTAGAGCGGCGCTTCCTGGACCTCGATGGCCCCGTCCCGCAGCCGGCCGAACTCGCTGGCGTCGATCTCGCCTTTGCGCAGCTTGTCGCCCGATACGCCGGAGACGTCGGCCAGGATCCGCATGGCCAGCTGTTCGGCGCTCATTTCGAGCGAGAAGAAGGCCACGACGCCGCCGTTGACGGTCTTGCGGGTGCCGTCCGGCTGCGGCTCCCAGGCGTAGTTGCGGGCGACGTTGAAGGCGATGTTGGTGGCCAGCGCGGTCTTCCCCATCGAGGGGCGGCCGGCGAGGATCAGAAGGTCGGACGGGTGCAGGCCGCCGAGCTGGCGGTCGAGGTCCATCAGACCCGTGGACAGCCCGGCCAGCCCGCCGTCGCGGCTGTAGGCCTCGGCCGCCATCTGCACGGCGCCGCTGAGGGCGTGTTCGAAGCTGACGAAGCCGCCGGACGTCGCGCCGCTCTCGGCGAGGCCATAGAGCTTCTGTTCCGCCTGTTCGATCTGGTCGCGGGCGGTGATGTCGGGGTCGGCGGCCTGGGCCTCGACCATGATCTCGCCGCCGATGCGGATAAGGTCGCGGCGCAGGGCGAGGTCGTAGATGGCGCGGCCGTAGTCCGTCGCGTTGGCCGCCGGGGGCGCGCGCTCGTAGAGGTCGGCCAGGTAGCGGACGCCGCCCAGCTCCTCGAACGCCGCGTCGCGCTTGAACTCCTCGGCCAGCAGGATCGGCTCGGCCAGCTGGCCCTTGCGGATGTGGCTCTCGATGGCGCTGTACAGCCGCTGGTGGAACGGCTCGTAGAAGTGCCGGCCCTGCAGCTGGTCGCTTAGGCGCTCATAGGCGGCGTTGTCGTACATCAGCACGCCCAGCAGCGCCTGCTCGGCCTCGATGTTCGAAGGGGACGAGTGAAGCGGCGTGTCCGTCGGGACGGGACGCAGGTCGAGGGCGGGTACGAGAGCCATTGCCATAGGTTAACGCGGGGGAGAGGCGGCCGCGCGGTCGCAACCGTCGCACCACGAATTCAACTGTGGATTTCCATGTATGTTCGCCGAGTCGGCGACAAGAAAAAGGGCGGCCCGGAAAACCGGACCGCCCTCGATCTTCGGGTCTGAAGGACGAGACTAGTACTCGTCGCCCAGGCCGTCTTGCTTGCCGGCGCCGCCTTCGACCATGTCAGCCGCCGCTTCAGCGGCGAGAGCCGCGTCTTCGTCGAACTGCGAGGTGATGACGTTCTCGCCCTTCGCCTGACGTTCGGCTTCGTCGGCCGAGCGGGCGATGTTGATGTTCACCGTCACGGTGACCTCGGCGTGCAGCTTCACCTTCACCGGGTGAACGCCCAGGGTCTTGATCGGCTTGTCGAGCACGACCATCGAGCGGTCGAGCTTGCCGCCTTCGGCGTTGACGATGTCAGCGACGTCGCGGCCGGTGACCGAGCCGTACAGCTGGCCGGTCTCGCCGGCCTGACGGATCAGGACGTACGAGGTGTCGTCCAGCGCCTGGCCGGCTTCGCCGGCGGCTTCCTTGGCCTTGGCGTTGCGAACTTCGATGTCGGCGCGCTGGGCGTCGAACACCTTCAGATTCGCCGCCGTGGCGCGCAGAGCCTTGGCGCGCGGCAGGAGGTAGTTGCGCGCGAAGCCGTCCTTGACGGTGACGACGTCGCCGAGGGCCCCACGGCCTTCCACGCGTTCGAGCAGAATGACTTTCATCGGTCCGGTTCCCTTACTTCACGACGTAGGGGAGCAGGGCGAGGAAGCGGGCGCGCTTGATGGCGCGGGCCAGCTCACGCTGCTTCTTGGCCGAGACGGCGGTGATGCGCGA
>JAZJXN010000131.1:0-12663 GCA_040390885.1 Pseudomonadota bacterium
CGATCCGCGCGGCCGCCGACGGCGAGGTCGTCTACTGGCGCACGCGCGCCGATTCGATGGGCTGCGGCATCGGTCCGGACGGCGGCATGCGCTGCGGCAGCGTCGCCGACTGGGAGTGCCAGCTGGCGGTCGCCTTCGACAAGACCGGCAAGGTCACCTCCTGGAAGACCACCGGCGCGCCCGAAGCCTGCGTGAACTTCGCCATAAAGCTGCAGCCCGACAAATGACCGGCGGGGGGGAGCTGACCCGTGCCCGCCGGGTCGTGATCAAGGTCGGCTCGGCCCTGGTCGTCGATGCGGCCGCGGGGACGCCGGCCCGCGCCTGGCTGGCCGCCTTCGCCGCCGACGCCGCCCGCATGCGCGCCCGCGGCCCGCAGGTGCTGGTGGTGTCCTCCGGCGCCGTGGCCCTGGGCCGCCGCCGGCTTGGCCTGACCCGCAAGGCCCTGACCCTGCCTGAAAAGCAGGCCGCGGCGGCCGCCGGCCAGTCGCTGCTGATGCGCGCCTGGGAAGAGGCTTTCGAGCCGCACGCCCTTGGCGTCGCCCAAGTGCTGATGACCCGCGACGACACCGAGGTGCGGCGGCGCTGGCTGAACGGACGGGCCACGGTCGACACCCTGCTGGGCCTGGGCGTGGTGCCGGTGGTCAACGAGAACGACACCGTCGTCACCGAGGAAATCCGCTACGGCGACAACGATCGGCTGGCCGCGCGCGTGGCGCAGATGATCGGGGCCGACGCCCTGGTGCTGCTCAGCGACATCGACGGCCTCTACACCGCCGATCCGCGCAGCAACCCCGACGCCCGGCGGCTGGACCGGGTCAGCGAGATCACCGCCGAGATCGACGCCATGGCCGGTGGCGCCAACGCCGGCGCCGGGGTCGGCACCGGCGGCATGGCCACCAAGATCGCCGCCGCCCGCATCGCCCGCGCCGCCGGCTGCGCCACGATCATCACCCTGGGCACGCGCCCCGAGCCGCTGAAGGCGGTCGAGGACGGCGCCGCGGCCACGGTCATCGAGGCCGCAACCAGCGCCAGCGCCGCCTACAAGGGCTGGATCGCCGGCTCCCTGCACCCGCAGGGCGCGGTCATCGTCGATGCCGGCGCCGCCACCGCCCTGCTCGCGGGCAAGAGCCTGCTGGCGGCCGGCGTGCGGGGGGTCGAGGGCCGCTTCGGCAAGGGCGACGCCGTCGCTGTACGCGCTGAGGACGGTCGCGAGATCGGCCGCGGCCTGGTCCGTTACGACGCCGCCGACGCCCAGAAGATTCTCGGCCTGCGGTCCGACGCCATCGAGCCGGCGCTCGGCTTCACCGAAGGTCCGATGATCCACGCTGACGACCTGGCGGTGGTCCGCGACGGTCCGCATACGGCCTGACGCGACCGCTGTTCCCCCGGCGGGAAACCGGCTAAGGCTCATCGCGAGCATAAGGGAGCGACCTTCCTTGGACGACGCGGGCATGACCCTGCAGGCGACGATGGACGCGACGGGCCGCGCGGCCCGTGAGGGCGCGCGCGCTCTACGGCTGTCCAACGCCGATCAGCGCACCACCGCGATCCGGGCGATGGCCCAGGCGATCCGCGCCGACGCCGACGCCATCCTCGCCGCCAACCTGCAGGACCAGGAGCGCTCGCGGGCGGCCGGCCTGTCGGCGCCGATGATCGACCGCATGCTGCTCGACGCCGCGCGCCTCGAGGGCGTCGCCCAGGCCGTCGAGACCGTCGCCGCCATTCCCGACCCCGTGGGCGCGGAGACCGCCCGCTGGACCCGGCCGAACGGCCTCGACATCGCCCGGGTGCGCACGCCGATCGGCGTCATCGCCATCATCTACGAGAGCCGGCCGAACGTGACCGCGGACGCGGCGGCGCTGTGCATCCGCTCTGGCAACGCCGCGATCCTGCGGGGCGGGTCCGAGTGCCTGCTGACCAACGCGGCGCTGCATGCCAGCGTGGTCAAGGGCCTCGCTGCCGCCGGGCTGCCGCCCTCCTGCGTGCAGGTGGTGAAGACCGCCGACCGCGCCGCCGTCGGCGCCATCCTGTCCGGCCTCGACCACAACATCGACCTGATCATCCCGCGCGGAGGCAAGAGCCTGGTCGCGCGCGTCCAGGCCGAGGCCCGCGCCCCGGTGCTCGGCCACCTCGAAGGTCTGAACCACGTCTATGTCGACCGCGACGCCGACCTGGCCAAGGCCCGCGACATCGTCGTCAACGCCAAGATGCGCCGGGTCAGCGTCTGCGGCGCGGCGGAGACGTTGCTGATCGACGCGGCGGCCGCCGACCGGCTGCTGCCGCCGATCGCCGACGCCCTGATCAAGGCCGGCTGCGAGTTGCGCGGCGACGCCCTGTCCCGCGCCATCGAGCCCGGCATGAAGGCGGCCACGACCGAGGACTGGACCACCGAATACCTGGCCCCGGTGATCGCGATCGCCGTCGTCGACGGGGTCGAGGGCGCCGCCGCCCATGTCGCCGCCTACGGCTCGGGCCACACGGACGCCATCGTCACAGAGAACGGCGAGACCGCCGACCGCTTCGTGGCCCTGGTCGATTCGGCGATCGTGCTGATCAATGCCTCCACCCAGTTCGCCGACGGCGGCGAATTCGGCTTCGGCGCAGAGATCGGCATCGCCACCGACAAGCTCCATGCCCGCGGTCCGGTCGGGGCCGAGCAACTGACGACATTCAAGTATGTGGTTCGCGGGACCGGCCAGACTCGTCCCTGAGGCGGGTCGCCCGGGGGGATTGAGGCTCGGATTCCATCTGGAGCCGGGCATGCGCGTCGGCCTCTACGGCGGCTCCTTCAATCCAGCACACGAAGGCCATGCCCACGTCGCCGAGACGGCCATGACCCGGCTGCACCTCGACGCCGTGATCTGGCTGGTGTCGCCGCAGAACCCGCTGAAGTCGAGCCGGGAGACCGCCCCGCTGGCCGAGCGGATGGCCGGGGTCCGCCGACAGACCCGCGGCCCGGGCATGATCGTCTCCGACGCCGAGAGCCGGATGGGCTCGCGCTACACCATCGACACCATCCGCGTGCTCAAGGCCCGCTTCCCGGGCGTGAAATTCGTCTGGATCATGGGCGCCGACAGTCTGGCCGGCTTCCACGGCTGGCGCGGCTGGACCCAGATCGCCCGCACCCTGCCGATGGCGGTGATCTCGCGGCCGTGGGCGGGGCTGAAGAGCCAGACGTCTCCCACCGCCCGGCGCTTCGCCGCCGCCCGCCATCCCGCGCGCGAGGCGCCGATGCTGGCCGACATGGCCGCCCCGGCCTGGGTCTACCTGCCCGGCCCGTTCAATTTCGCCTCGTCGACGGCGCTCCGGGAGCGGCTCCGGAAGGGCTGATTCTGATTCGCTGACGAAAGGGCCCGGACGTGCTATGGGTCTGTCTTAGCAAGGAGAAAAAGGAGCACTCCGCTGAACCGCGAACTGGCGCCCACGGCGCACGAGGCCCTCTCGGGGACCTCATCCGACGAACCCCGACAGGCTGGTTCGCTCGAAGAGATGATCCTGAGCCGTCTCGATGACGACAAGGCCGAGGACATCGTTCTTATCGATCTGAAGGGCAAAAGCCCCATGGCCGACGCGCTGATCGTGGCGTCCGGCCGTTCGCATCGCCATGTCGGCGCGCTTGCCGACCATGTGCTGCGCGCGCTGAAGGAAGCGGGCTACGGCAAGGCGCGGGTCGAAGGCCTGCCGCACTGCGACTGGGTCCTGATCGACGCTGGCGACGTTGTCGTCCACCTGTTCCGGCCGGAAGTCCGGAGCTTCTACAACATCGAGAAGATCTGGTCGGTCGACTCACCGCACATCACCCCGCAGGCCAACTAGGCCTGGTTCCGTGTGTCCCCGCGCAGGCGGGGACCCAAGCCGCCTTTCAACGTTGTCCGGCTCGGCCTGGACCCCGACCTTCGCGGGGGCGGTCGGAGTACAGATGTGAAGATCACCATCCTCACCGTCGGCAAGCTCGGCCGCGCCCCAGAGGCGCTGCTGGCGCGCGACTATGCCGAACGGGCGACGGCGGCCGGCCGGGCCCTGGGGCTCGGACCGGTCGAGATCCTGGAGGTCGAATCCCGCAAGCCGGGAAAGGCCGCCGAGGCCGAGGTGCTTCTGCCTCACCTGAAGGACGCCCATGTGGTCGCCTGCGACGAGCATGGCGCCGTTCGGCCGTCCCGTGACTTCGCGACGCGAATCGGGCGGCTGCGCGACGATGGGGTGCGCCGGATGGTGCTGATCATCGGCGGCGCCGACGGCCTCGACCCGTCGATCCTGTCGGGCGCCAACGAGATGCTGGCCTTCGGGCCGCAGACCTGGCCCCACGCCCTGGCCCGGGCCATGCTGGCGGAGCAGATCTATCGCGCCGCCACCATTCTCGGCGGATCGCCTTATCACCGCGACTGAGCCAGATTTCTAAAGCCTTTGGACAGGGCTCTGGGCTATCCCTGACCCATGCGTCGCCGCGTCGCCCTTCCGCTCGTCATCGCCCTCGCGGCCATCGCCGCGGGCAGCGCCGCGCAGGAGCCTGCCAGCGCCCCGGCCGCGCCGCCTCAGATTGTCCGCATCGCCCCGTCCGAAGGCCAGGCCGACGCCCGCAAGCAGATCGACGCCCTGCGCTCCGAACTGCAGCGGCTGGCCTCACGCCAGGCCCAGAGCAGCCGTGACGTGGCCAGCGCCCGCAGCCGGCTGGACGCGCTGAACGTGCGAGAGACAGCCCTGACCGCCGAGCTCGGCCGTGACCGCAATCGGCTGGCCCGGCTGCTTGGCGCGCTGCAGCTGTTCCGTCGCCAGCCGCCCCCGGCCCTGCTGGTCAGCCCCACGGACGCGCGCGACGCGGTCCGCGCCGCCATCCTGATCCACGCCATGACCCCGGCCCTGGAGGCGCGCGCCAAGGGCTACGCGGCGGAGGCGCGCGAGATCGCCGGCCTGCGCCGCCGCGCCGCCGCCGCCAACGCTGACCTGTTCACCGCCGAGAGCCTGGCCGCTGACCGCTGGAGCGACGTCGAGAAGCTGCTGGCCGAGCAGGCGGCGATCGAAAAGCGCTATTCCGAGGACGCCTTCCTGGCCGGTCGGGCCGCCGGCAGCCCCGGCCAGTTCGCCGACAGCTTCCCGCGCGGGACCGGATCCGACAGCGGCCCGGGCAAGCTGATGCGCCCGGCCGGAACCATGGTTCGCCGCTTCAAGGGGCCGATGCCCGGCGGCGGCCAGTCCGACGGCGTGGCCTTCCGCACCGACGGCGGCGCCCGGGTGCTGGCCCCCGCGCAAGGCGTGGTTGAATTCGCTGGGCCGGTGACCGGCTGGGGGGTCATCATGATCCTTCGGACCTCGGGCCCCTACCATCTGGTGCTCGCCGGCCTGCACGAAGTGACGGTTTCCCCCGGACAATCGGTCGCGGTTGGCGCGCCTGTCGGTAAAATGACGGATGGTGGAACCTCCAACTCCGAGCTTTACTTGGAACTGCGCCGGTCCGGCACGCCGATCGATCCGGCGCCATGGCTGGCGGAAGCTGCTCAACGGGCGGAAACGCCTTAATTTCGGCCCCGGCCGGGTCTTTGTATCAAACGACGGCGCGTTTCATGCCGCTTGAGGAGCCCAGACGGGCGATGATGAAGAAGAACCTGCTGATCGGCGCATGCGCCTTCGTTCTCGGCGCCGGCACGATGGCTTATATCGGTCAGAAGGCCGAAGCCGTCCCGCAGCCGCGGGCGCAGACCTACCGCATGCTCGAGCTGTTCGGCGACGTGCTCGAGATCGTGCAGCGCCAGTATGTGGTGCCGGTCGACGACAAGAAGCTGATCGAGGCGGCCCTCGACGGCATGGTCACCTCGCTCGACCCCCATTCCGGTTACCTCGCGCCCGACAGCTTCGAGGACATGCAGGACACCACCCGGGGCGAATACGGCGGCCTCGGTATCGAGATCACGAGCGAAGACGGGGTGGTGAAGATCATCGCCCCGATGGACGGCACCCCTGCCGACAAGGCCGGGCTGCAGTCGGGCGACTTCATCACCGGCGTCAACGGCGAGAGCATCATCGGCCTGCCGAGCAACGACGCCGTCAAGCTGATGCGCGGCACCGTCGGCGAGAAGGTCACCCTGACCATCGCCCGCGAGAAGTCCGACCCCTTCGACGTCAGCCTCGTGCGTGAAGTCATCAAGCCGAAGTCCGCGACGGCGCGGATGGAAGGCGACTACGGCTACGTCCGCCTGTCCGGCTTCAACGAGAAGGCCACGGAAGAAGTCGTCGCCGCCATCAAGGGCCTGCAGGCGCAGAACCCGAAGATGAAGGGCCTGGTCTTCGACCTGCGCAACAATCCGGGCGGCCTGCTCGACCAGGCGGTCGGCATCTCCGACATCTTCCTCGACGGCGGCGAGGTGGTCAGCCAGCGTGGCCGCGACCCGCGCGACGTCGAACGCTACAACGCCCGCGCGGGCGACATGCTGAACGGCCTGCCGGTGGTGGTGCTGGTCAACTCCGGCTCCGCCTCGGCGGCCGAGATCGTCGCCGGCGCCCTGCAGGATCGGAAGCGGGCCGAGGTCGTCGGCCTGACCAGCTTCGGCAAGGGCTCGGTGCAGACCGTGATCCCGCTGCGCGGCGGCGCCGACGGCGCCCTGAAGCTGACCACGGCGCGCTACTTCACGCCGTCGGGCCGCTCGATCCAGCGCACCGGCATCGAGCCTGACCTCGAGGTCGCCTCGACCCGGGAGCAGGCCGAGTTCATCGCCACCAAGTCGATCCAGTTCAGCGAAGCCTCGCTGCGCAATGCGCTCGACGCCGAGGAGGGCAAGACCCGCCGCGGCATGCACACGCCGGCCGAGGCCCCGCCGACCACCTTCGACGAGGAAGGCTGCAAGAAGCGCACGTCGCGGACCCTGGAGCTGAAGTGCGACTTCCAGCTGCAACGGGCGATCGACGTCCTGCGCAACGGCTCGGTGGCGGCGACGCCGAAGCTGCCCAAGCCGGCGCCCCGCGTGGCGGTAGTCGATGGGCGGGTGACGCCGAAGACCGACAAGGAATAGCTCTTCGTTAACCATAACAGGCGACGTTGGCGGTGCGTCCTTCCGTCAGCGTCGTCATGTTCTCCAGAAAACCCATCGCCTCCCATGCCGCTCCGCCCGCTGCCGATTCCGGTCGGCTGTCGCAGATGCGCGCGCTCGCCCTGACGGCGGTCCAGAATCCCTACATCGGCGCCGGCGGCGCCGGCCTCCTCTTCCTGCTCACCCTGCTCGCCCTGGTGATGATCACCGGCGATCCCAAGGCCGGCGCGCCGGTGATCCGGCTGTCGCTCGCCCATGCCGCGGCCAACGGCGCCGAGATGCCCGGCTGGCGTGAAGCCCTGGTCGCCGAAAGCGCGGGCGGCGCCACCCTGAGCACCGGCGTCTACGCCCTGTCGGAAAGCCCCGTCAGCTTCGCCGATGCCGGGCCGATCGCGGGGTCGGCCCTGATCACTCTGCCGGGCGGCGCGCGCGCGGCCGGCGGCGCCGGCGATCCCCTGCCTGTGGCGCCTTTCGCCGCCCTCACCGAGCCCGGCCCCGGCGGCGCGCCGCTGCCGGTGATCGGCGCAGACGGCCGCACCCCAGCCGAAGCCTATGCCCGCCCCTTCGTCTCCAACGGCAAGCCCAAGGTCGCCCTCGTGGTCGGCGGCCTCGGCCTCAACGCCGGCCTGACCCGCAGGGCGATTGAGACCCTGCCGCCGGAAGTGACCCTGTCCTTCGCCCCCTACGCCGAGGGCCTGCAGGGCTGGATCGACATGGCCCGTGCGGCCGGCCACGAGGTGCTGCTGGAAGCGCCGATGGAGCCGACCGACTATCCGGCCAACGACCCCGGCCCGATGACCCTGCTGGCCGCCAGCCGGCCGGAGGAGACGACCCGCAAGCTGGAGTGGCTGCTGTCACGCGCCACCGGCTACTACGGTCTGACCAACTATCTGGGGTCGCGGTTCATGGTCACGCCCACGGCGATGAACACCTTCACCAACGCCCTGCACCAGCGCGGCCTGGCGTTCGTCGATGACGGCAGCGCCGGTCGCGGCGGCGGCCCGCTGCGGCTGTCCGCCGACCGTGTCGTCGACGAGGACCTGTCCGCCGAGGCCATCAATCGGCAGCTGATCCTGCTCGAGGCCGCCGCCCGCGCCCGCGGACAGGCGCTGGGGTCCGGCTTCGCCTATCCGGTGACCGTCGACCAGGCCGCCGTCTGGGCCCAGGGCCTGGCCGACCGGGGCTTCCAGCTCGCCCCCGCCTCGGCCCTCTCTCGCAAGGCATGACCGGCCCCGACTATCCGGACCACCGACCCAACGTCGGCATCGTCCTGTTCAACGGCCAGGGGCTGGTCTGGCTGGGCAAGCGCGCGCAGACGCCGGAGCCCTGGAACTGGCAGTTCCCGCAGGGCGGGGTCGACAAGGGCGAGGACCTGCTCGACGCCGCCCGGCGCGAGCTGGCCGAAGAGACCGGGGTCGTCACCGTCGACTATCTTGGGCGCACTGACGGCTGGATCGCCTACGACTTCCCGCCCGAGGCCAGAAAGTTCGGCAAATGGGCCGGCCAGAAACAGGTCTGGTTCGCCTTCCGGTTCACCGGCGACGAGGCCGAGATCCGGCTCGACGGCCATGACCAGGTCGAGTTCGAGGCCTGGCGCTGGGCGCGGCTCGACGAAGCCCCCCAACTGATCATACCCTTCAAGCGCGCCGCCTATGAGCAGGTGGCCGCCGCGTTCGCGGAATTCGCAGGGTCCTAGCAGCGGGGGAAGCGGCTGCAGGGACGTTCACTGAGGGGTCACGATGACGACGATTATCATGGTGCATGGCGTCGGCTGCACAGGCGAGGTCTTCTCGCGGCTCGCGCCCGCCTTCCGGGACAAGGGCTGGCAGGTCGAGACGCCGACTCTTCGCCCAGACAAGCGCACCGTCGACACGCCGCCCGCCGACCTGCACAAGCTGCGCCTCAAGGACTACGTCGACGACATCGCGGCGCTCGCGAAATCGGTCGAGGCCGACACCGGCCAGGCGCCGGTGCTGCTCGGCCATTCGATGGGCGGGATGATCGTCCAGAAGCTGGCCGAGCGCGGCATCGGTCGCGCTGCGGTGCTGGTCACCCCGGCCTCGCCCGCCGACTGTCGCAGCGGGGCCTCCCTGGCCCAGGCCATCACCTTCGCCAACGTCCTCTTCACCGGCAGGCCCGAGACCAAGGGCCACAAGATCTGGAAGACCGGCTTCAACTGGGGCGTGATGAACCGCGTGCCGCAGGCAAAGCACGCCGGGATCTATGCGACCGCCGTCCATGACAGTGGCGGCGTCTATCAGGACCTCGCCTATCCCGACCGCGATCCCGACAGGACCGCCTTCATCGACGAGACCAGGATCACCATCCCGGTGCTGGTCATCGGCGGCGGCAAGGACCGGGCGACCCCGATCGCCGACGTCCGCCGCGTGGCCGACAAGTACAAGAAGATCGGCGGCGAGTTCCGCGAATACCCCGAAAACGCGCACTGGATCATCGACGAGCCGGGCACCGACAAGGTCATCGAGGACATCGCCGCCTGGCTCGACGCCAAGGGCGTGACGCCGGCCAAGCCTGCCCCCGCCAAGACCGCTCCCGTCGCCAAGGCCGCGCCCGTGAAAGCCCCGCCGAAGCCGACGGCCAAGGCCAAGCCCGCGAAGGCGGCCGCGGCGCCGAAAGGCGCCCCGCCCGCTGCGGCCCAGGTTGTCGCCAAACCCAAGCCGGTCGCCAAGGCAGCGCCCGCGAAAGCGCCGCCCGCGAAGGCCAAGGCGGCGCCCGCCGTGAAGGCCAAGCCGGCCGCCAAGGCCGCGCCGGCGCCGTCGGCGAAAGCTGGGGGCAAGCCCAAGGCCGCCGCCAAGGCTGCGGCGAAAGCGACCCCCAAGGCCAAGGCGCCTGTGCGGACGCCGAAATCGTCGTAAGCTCCGATCGTCGGACAGGCGGCGCCACGCAGCGCCGCCGCCGTGCGACGAGAAAAGGGGATACATGCCCGCACCCGTGATCATGGTGCACGGCGCCTTCTGCGGCGGCTGGGTGTTCGAACGGTTCCGCGAGCCTTTCGAAGCCGCCGGCCACGCCGTTCTGACGCCCGACCTTCCCGGCCACGCGCCCGGCGCCGGCGGGGTCGCCGGCAAGTCGATGACCGACTATGCCGTCGCCGTGGCCGAGCTGTGCCGCCAGGCCGCCGAGCCGCCGATCCTGATCGGCCACTCGATGGGCGGGCTGGTCGCGCAGCTGGCCGCCGCCCGCGCGCCGGTCTCCAGCCTGATCCTGCTCGCCCCGTCGCCGCCGTGGGGCGTGCCCGGCAACACCATGGAGGAGGCGATCAGCTCGGTCAGCCTCTACGCCCTCGGTCCCTATTGGCTGCAGGGGATCGACCCCGACTACGCCCTCGCCAAGATGTACAGCCTCGACCGCATGGATCGCGACGAGCGCCGCGCGGTGTTCGACCGGATGGTGCCCGAAAGCGGCCTCGCGCTCTGGCAGACGCTGAACTGGTGGCTGGATCCATTCATGACCACCTCGGTCGGCCGCGTCGAGGCGCAGACCCTGGTCCTGGCCGGTGGTCGCGATGTTATCCACCCCGCCGCCACCGTGCGTCAGACCGCCCAGCGACTTGGCGCGCGCTTCGAGGTGCTGCCCGAGATGAGCCACTGGCTGCCGGGGGAGACGGGCTGGAACGAAGTCGCCGCCAACTGCCTTGAATGGCTGGCGCTCGGACGCCGGGAAGCGGCATAGTCCGCCGCGCCCATCCGGGGCGGGAGACGGCGATGACCGAGACGGAAGATTTGCCGGCGACGCCGATGTCGGAGGGCCAGCTGACGGCCCTGCGCAACCTCGCCCTGAAGCAGGCCGGCAAGACCGTCGACTGGATCAACATCTCCGACGCCCGCGCGCTGACCGATCTCGGCCTGGCCGAGCGCAATCGCGAGGGCTGGAACATCACGCCCGAGGGCGTCGCCGCCCTCGCGGCGCTTGACGTCGAGGACTAGGCTGCCGGCGTCGGGGTGAACAGCTTCAGACCCAGGATGCCGCTGACGATCAGCACCAGGCAGATCAGCCTCGCCGCCGTCGCCGGCTCCTTGAGCACCAGGATGCCGAAGATGGCGGTGCCGACGGCGCCGATGCCGGTCCAGACCGCGTAGGCGGTGCCGAGCGGCAGCGTCTTCAGCGCATAGCCGAGCAGCGCCATCGACAGCACCAGGCTGATGCCGGTGCCGACCGTGGGCCAGAGTTTCGTGAAGCCTTCGGTGTATTTGAGCCCTACGGCCCAGCCGACCTCGAAGAGACCGGCGACGAACAGAACAAGCCAAGCCATGGCCACAGACTCCTGTGGATCTGACAGGGTCGTCCCCGTCGGGAAAGGAAAACCGGCCGGGTCGTCCCGGCCGGGGTTCGCGTCCCGAAGCCTAGTACTTTTGAACCGTGTAGAGGACTTCGGAGTAGTCGCTGTTGCGGGCCAGCGGCGTGCCGTCCGCCTTGCGAACCGACAGCAGGACCAGAGCTTCGGTCTGGTTCTGGCCGCGCAGTTCCCACGACCGGGTGCTGCGCTCCTGGTCCGTCACGTACTTGTCGTTCCGGTACAGGGTCCACTGCTTGGCCATGGCCCAGTTGTGCAGGTCGACGATGACCGGGGTCAGACCGTCGATCGGGTGGGTGACCTGCAGGGTGCAGACGCCCGGGTTCGTGCCCTGGGGCAGGACCGTGATCTGGTAGCCCTTGGCGTATTGCCAGACCCACTGGTCGCGCTTCTTCTTGAAGCCGGCGGCCGGGGCGAGCTGGGTCAGGTCGCCGCCGGCGACGAGCGGTTCGCAGACGCGGCTGACAGCGCCGAGGATGGCGACCGAGGTGACGTCGGTCGGCGCGGGCGGCGGGGCGGGTGGCGCAGGGGGCGCTTCCGGAGCGGGCAGCACGGGCGCGACGCCGGCCTCGGTCGGCGCGGCCTGCGGGGCGGCCGCAGCCGGGGCGGCGGGCGTGGCCGGAACGGCGGGAACGGCCGGGGCCGCTTCCGGCGCCGCGGGAACCGCCGGCGTCGCCGGGATGGTTTCCTGGGCGAAGGCGGCCGTGGCCAGCACGCTGGCGGCGGTCAGGCTCAGAAGCGCAAGACGACGCATGGGTTCACTTCCCTTAATTCTCGATGGGCGGCACTAAAAACCGCGACGCGTTCCCTCGCAAGCCGATCTTGACCCGGCTTTGCGGCGGAACGCTGTCAAAGCCTAAGCCTCGACAGCGTGCTCGGCCAGAATGGTCAAGCCCTGGGCGTTCACGTCGGCGAAACCGCCGTGGATCTCGAAGGTCCGGGTGGCCGAACCGTTCACCACCGTGACCACGCCTTCGCGCAGCGCGGTCATGAACGGCGCATGGCCGGCCAGGACGCCGAAGTCGCCTTCGACGCCCGGCGCGTCGACGCGGTCGACCTCGCCCGAGAACACTTCGCGCTCGGGCGCGACCAAGGAGAAGTGGAGCTTTTCAGCCATTACGCCGCTTCCAGAGCCATCTTCTCGGCCTTCTCGACCGCTTCTTCGATGGCGCCGACCATGTAGAAGGCGCCTTCCGGCAGGTGATCGTACTCGCCGTCAGCGATCGCCTTGAACGAGCGGATCGTGTCGGCCAGCTCGACGAACTTGCCCGGCGAGTTGGTGAACTGCTCGGCCACGAAGAACGGCTGGCTGAGGAAGCGCTGGATCTT
>JAZJXN010000131.1:12673-13814 GCA_040390885.1 Pseudomonadota bacterium
CAGCGCGGTCATGAACGGCGCGTGGCCGGCCAGCACGCCGAAGTCGCCTTCGACGCCCGAGGCGTCGACCTGGTCGACGAGGCCGGAGAAGACCTCGCGCTCAGGGGCGACCAGCGAGAAGTGGAGTTTCTCGGCCATTAGGCTTCCGCCGCCATCTTCTCGGCCTTCTCGACGGCCTCCTCGATGGCGCCGACCATGTAGAAGGCGCCTTCCGGCAGGTGGTCGTACTCACCGTCGCAGATGGCCTTGAACGAGCGGATCGTGTCGGCCAGCTCGACGAACTTGCCCGGGCTGTTGGTGAACTGCTCGGCCACGAAGAACGGCTGGCTGAGGAACTTGCTGATCTTGCGGGCGCGGGCGACGGTCAGCTTGTCCTCTTCCGACAGCTCATCCATGCCCAGGATGGCGATGATGTCCTTCAGCTGCTTGTACTGCTGCAGGATTTCCTGGACGCGGCGGGCGACGGCGTAGTGTTCGTCGCCGATGACCAGCGGATCCATGATCCGCGAGGTCGAGTCGAGCGGGTCAACGGCCGGGAAGATGGCCTGGGCGGCGATGTCACGGCTCAGCACGGTCGTCGCGTCCAAGTGGGCGAACGAGGCGGCGGGCGCCGGGTCGGTCAGGTCGTCGGCGGGAACGTAGATGGCCTGGACCGAGGTGATCGAGCCCTTGTTGGTCGAGGTGATGCGCTCCTGCAGGTTGCCCATCTCGGTGGCCAGGGTGGGCTGATAGCCCACGGCCGAGGGGATGCGGCCCAGCAGCGCCGACACTTCCGAGCCGGCCTGGGTGAAGCGGAAGATGTTGTCGACGAACAGCAGCACGTCCTTGCCTTCCACGTCGCGGAAGTACTCGGCCTGGGTCAGGCCGGTCAGCGCGACGCGGGCGCGGGCGCCCGGAGGCTCGTTCATCTGGCCGTAGACGAGGGCGCACTTGGAGCCTTCGGTCGAGCCGTTGTTGCTCTTCGGGTCCACGTTCACGTTGGACTCGATCATCTCGTGATAGAGGTCGTTGCCTTCGCGGGTGCGCTCACCGACGCCGGCCAGAACCGAGTAACCGCCGTAGGCCTTGGCGATGTTGTTGATCAGTTCCTGCATGGTCACGGTCTTGCCGACGCCGGCGCCGCCGAACAGGCCGATCTTGC
>JAZJXN010000132.1:0-3278 GCA_040390885.1 Pseudomonadota bacterium
CTATTCAGCCTCGAAGGCGGCTTCGGATCACTTCGTGCGCGCCTGGCAACGGACCTATGGCCTGCCCGTGGTGCTGTCGAACTGCTCGAACAACTACGGGCCGTACCAGTTTCCGGAGAAGCTGATCCCGCTGGCGATCCTCAATGCGCTCGAGGGGCGGGAGATCCCGGTCTACGGGACCGGCGGCAATGTCCGCGACTGGCTGTTCGTCGACGATCACGTCCGGGCGCTGGAGAGCGTGCTGACCCGGGGCCACGTCGGCCGAACCTACTGCGTGGGGGCGCGGTCCGAACGCACCAACCTGCATATCGTCGAGGCCATCTGCGACGACCTCGACCGTCGGGCGCCGAGGGGCGATGGCCGGTCGAGGCGCGCCCTGATCCGCTTCGTCAGCGACCGGCCAGGCCACGACCAGCGCTACGCCATTGATTCGACGCGGATCGCGACCGAACTGGGCTGGCTCCCGGAGCAGGACTTCGAGACGGGCCTGAGCCGCACCATAGACTGGTATCTCGCCAACGAGGCGTGGTGGCGGCCGTTGCGGGAGCGGGTCTACGACGGCGCCCGGCTCGGCGCGGCGAAGGCCTAGCGGACCAGTCGCTCCATCGCATCCTCCGCCGATCGCGCCCCGGCGTCGGCGGTGATGGCGGCGCCCAGCCTCTTGGCGGCGTCGCGGAACGCCTGTTCGTCCAGCAACTGCTGCACGGCCGTCATGATCTTCTCCGTCGAGGAGTCGCGCTCCAGCATCAGGCCGGCGCCGCGGGCCGTGACCCGGGCGGCGTTGTCGCGCTGGTCGCGGAGGCCCGGCAGCAGCAGTAGCGGAACCCCCGCCATCAGCGGCCGGATGGTCGAGCCGTGGCCGCCGTGGGTGATCACCAGCGCCGCCTGCGCGAACAGCGCGCCGTGCGGGGCGCTGCGGACGATCTGGACGTTCTCCGGCGCCGGGAATTCGGCGGGGCGTAAGGCAGGCCCCAGGGTGACGAGGGCGCGCACCGAGCGCAGGGCGCCCAGCGCGGCGATGACGCCCCTCAGCAGGTCCTCCTGCGCCTCGTACAGGCCCGAGGACGTGACGACGACCAGCGGCCGCGCGTCGTCGGCGGGCCAGGGCGAGGTCCAGGCCGCGACGTCGACGGGATCGCCGACATAGGGGCCGACATAGGCGAAAGGCTCGGCCAGCGGGTCCGGGGCGAAGTCGAACGCCCGGCTGGCGCCGAGCAGCACCGCTTCGGCGACGGCGATCTGCTCGAACAGGTCCGCGAGCGGAGGCAGGTCCAGGCTCTCCCGCGCGGCGTTCAGCGCCGGCAGGCCGATCTGGAAGATGGTCCGGGTGGTCTGGCCGACCATCTGGTGCAGCATCTCGTCCTGCTCGCCGGCGGCCGGGGCCATCCCGGCGCCGAACGGCGGCAGGCCGGGCAGGGTCGGGAAGGGCCAGACGTTGGCGCAGAACAGGGCCAAGGGAACGCCGGCCTTCTCCGCCGCCATCATCGGGCCGAACAACAGTTCCTGGGTGACGATCACGTCGGCCGGGAAGGTCTCGAGGGCGTGCAGCACGTCGCGGGCATACAGCGCCGCCGGCCCGGCGATGATGCGCTCGCAAAGCCGCGTCACCGCCTCCATCGGATTGTCCGCCTCCCAGTCGCGCAGCAGATCGCTGTCCGCGCTCTTGTCCGGCCGGGAGGGCGCCAGCGCCCAGGCGCGGAACGGCAGGCCGAACGCGGCCGCATCGCCGGCGTTGCAGGCGTCGCTGATCAGCAGAACCTCGTGGCCGCGCGCCGACAGGCCGCTGGCGACCAGCATCATCGGCTGCACGTGGCCGCCGCCTTCCCAGGTCGTGAACAGAAAACGGCTCATGGATCCTCCCGCACGCCCCGCCTAGCCGGGCCCGCGCCGCCCTTGCAAGCGGGATCGGTCGGCGCCGGCCGTGCGGCGGGGCTGCGTGGCGCCCGCGCGCAACTTGAGGTATTGAAGACGCAGGCCTTGGCGCGTCGCGTTCCGCTCAGCGGACGCAAGGAACCTGACGCCGACTGGGGCTTTGAACTGACGCCAGCTCAGCGTGTCGGATGAATGCCTTGCAAACCTCGACGGAAGCCCGCGCCCGCCTCGTCGATACCACGATGCTCTATGCGCCCCGCAGTGGCGGGGTGAAGCGCTACCTGAACGCCAAGCGCGCCTGGCTCGCGGGGCACCGACCCGGCGTTCGCCATACCCTGGTCGCCCCCGGCTCACGCGATCATCACGACGGTCACGGACAGGTCTCGATCTACGCCGCGCCGCTGCCGTTCGGCGACGGCTACCGCTGGCCGCTGAGCAAGGCGGCCTGGATGCAACGGCTGATCAAGCAGCGCCCCTCGATCATCGAGGCCGGCGACCCCTATACCCCCGGTCTCGCCGCCCAGAAGGCCGGCGACAAGCTCGGGGTGCCGGTGGTCGGCTTCTGCCACACCGACCTCGGGGCCCTCGCGGCGCTGCACATCGGAGAGTGGGCCGAGAAGCCGGTGCGGAAGCGGTGGGCCAGCGTCTACGGCGACTTCGACCAGGCCGTGGCCCCAAGCAGGTTCATCGCCGACCGGCTGATCGAGGCCGGCGTCGACAACGCCATCGCCCTGCCGCTGGGCGTCGACACCGAGATCTTCCACCCGGGCCGCGCCGATCGTGAAGCGGTCCGCCGCGAGCTGGGCCTGTCATCGCGCGAGCGGCTGCTGGTCTTCGCCGGCCGCCCCGCGCGCGAGAAACGGCTCGACGTGCTGGTCGAGGCCGCGGAGCAGCTGGGCGAGCCCTACAGGCTGCTGCTGGTCGGCGCGGGCGCTGCGGCGCCGGCGTCCGATCGCACCTTGTCGATGGACTATCTGCGTTCCCCGCAGGACCTCGCCCGGGTCTTGGCGAGCTGCGACGCCTTCGTTCACGCCAATGACGCCGAGCCGTTCGGGCTGGTGGTGCTGGAGGCCATGGCCTGCGGCCTGCCGGTGGTTGGGGTGGACGCCGGCGGCATCGCCGAGTCGGTTGACGAGGCAGTCGGCCAGCTGGCGGCCCGGTCGGACGGCCAGGCCATGGCCGAGGCGATCGAGGCGCTGTTCGCGCGCGATCTCGAAGCGGTCGGCCGCGCGGCGCGTGACCGGGCGGAGGCGCGTCACGGCTGGGACAGTGTGTTCGAGAAGCTGGGCGCCATCTACGGCCGACTGACGGGCGATGCGGCCTTCGTCACCGCGCCGGCCTGACGCCGCGCGTCACGGCACCGGCTTGAAGCCCGCCAGCGCCGGCTGCGCCACGATGCGGCGGGT
>JAZJXN010000133.1:0-9229 GCA_040390885.1 Pseudomonadota bacterium
GTCTGGGCTTCCGGCGTCAGCACGTACTGATCGAACGGGAAGTAGACGATGAATTCACGCGCTTCGTACGCAACCGGGGGCGGCGGCGGCGGCGGCGGCGGCGGGGGCGGCGGGGGCGGGGGCGGCGGGGGCGGCGGCGGGGGCGGCGGAGCGCCGAAGGTGTACCGCAGACCGAACGTCACCGAGTGGTCTTCGACGTCGGCGCTCAGATCGCCAGCGAGCGCGAACGGCTGATTCTCGAAATCGAAGTCCGAGGTCCGGAAGTAGCGATAGGTGATGTCGCCCGACAGGTTCTCGCCGAGCGGGAAGCCCACGCCGGCCAGCAGCTGCCACGCGAACGCGGTGTCGCTGTCGCCCGTGTCGACGATGTAAGGCGACGGCGGCGGCGTCAGAATGCCGGCTTGGCCGCGCGCAACGCCCGCACCGGCGCCGATGTACGGCGACACGCCAAAGGCGGTGAAGTCGTAAATCAGGTTGCCCATGAAGGAGTGGGTGCGGAAGCGGCCGTTGGCGCCATCTTCGTCGATGTCGCCGGGACGGGTGCCGACTTCGAGTTCGACGCGCCAGTTCGGCGACAGCTTGTACCCGAGACGGGCGAAGCCGGCGAGATCTTCAACGTCCAGTTCGCCCAGACCGCCGAGGTTCTCGGAGTCAACGCTCACCGTCGACCAGTGGTAACCGATGTCGAAAGCGCCATACCAGCCGGTATCTTGCGCCTGCGCAGCCGGCGCCAGCGCCATAGCGCCCAGGACGGCGCCAAGCATCAATGCTCTTTTTCTCACGTTGAGCCCCTCACGTTGTGCCCGCGCCAATCGCCTGGCATCGTAAAATTTCAATCGAGCGGCGAACCGCCCAGGAAAGTCGTCTCTGGAGAACCCCCAGCCGCCCTCGCTCCTTTTGGAGCGCCGCGATGGTGACCCAACGCGCTGGCGCCGGGCGGGTTCCACAGTTGTTTCAAGTCAGCGCGAAAAAATCGCGAAGTCCCAAACCACGGTCGAAGCCTACAATAACTCCCGCAGGCTTTCCACCCTGCGGCGATACCTAGGTTCCTCCAACCGGCACGCGCCGGCAGTTCATTCAGGAACGTTAAGGTCGAGCTCCGAAATCCAGGCGTCGGCCTGCGCGTCGGAAGGCATACGCCAGTCGCCGCGCGGCGAAAGCGCCCCGCCCGACGAGATCTTCGGACCGTTCGGAACGGCCGATCGCTTGAACTGATTTGCGAAGAAGCGGGTCAGGAAAACGCGCAGCCAACCCTTGATTTCATTGAGGTTGAAGGCAATTCGCTCCGCCGCTGGGACCGCCGGGGGCCAGGCGCCCGCGGCCGCGTCAGCCCAGGCCGCGTGCGCCAGATAGGCGATCTTGGACGGGGCGGCGCCGTAGCGGGTCAGATGATGAAGGTTAAAATCCTGCAGGGCATAGGGGCCGACAACGGCTTGGGTCGACTGACCCGCGCCCGTCGAATCCGCAGGAATAAGCTCGGGAGAAATTTCGGTAGCGAGGATATCGCGCAACACCTCTTCCGCGGCCGCCGAAACTTCACCCGACTGACTGACGAAGCGGATGAGGTGCTGGATGAGAGTCTTCGGCACCGAGCCGTTGGGATTGTAGTGGCTCATGTGGTCGCCGACGCCGTAGGTGCACCAGCCTAGCGCCAGTTCCGAGAGGTCGCCGGTGCCCACGACGAGCCCGCCGCGCTGGTTGGCGATGCGGAACAGGTAGTCGGTGCGGAGTCCGGCCTGAACATTCTCGAACGTGACGTCGTACACCGGTTCACCCTTCGCGAACGGGTGATCGAGGTCCGCCAGCATCTGGGTCGCCGTCGGACGGATGTCGAGTTCCGCCGCGGTGACGCCGAGCGCCTCCATCAGCTTCCAGGCGTTGCTCCGCGTCCGCTCCGAGGTGCCGAACCCCGGCATGGTGAAGGCGAGAATGTCGGTGCGCGGCCGCTCAAGCAGGTCCATGACCCGGGCCGAGACCAGCAGCGCCTGTGTCGAATCGAGCCCGCCGGACACGCCGATGACCAGCTTCCCGAGGCGGGCCGATTTCAATCTCTGGGCGAGACCCTGGACCTGGACATTGTAGGCTTCGTGGCAATTCTCGGCGAGCCGGGCCTCGTCGTCGGGCACGAACGGGAAACGGTCCACCGCCCGCTCAAGCCCCAGAGGCTCTGGCGGCGCGTCGAGAACGAAGCTCTGGACGCGATAGGCTGTCTCCGCCTGGCGCGCGAAGACGCTGTCGCCGAACGAGCCTGTCCGGCTCCGCTCCTGCCGAACCCTGCCGAGGTCGACATCGACGACGGCAAGCGTCGATTCCGTCGGGAAGCGCCCGCTTTCGGCCAGCAGCTCACCCAGTTCGAAGATTGAGGCCTGGCCGTCCCAGGCGTTGTCGGTGGTCGACTCACCGATTCCGGCAGCGGAATAGGCATAGACTGCCGCGCAGCGCATGGACTGCGACGCACAGAGCAGCCGCCTCGCCTCCGCCTTGCCGATGACAATGTTGCTGGCCGACAGGTTGAGCAGAATCTCGGCTCCGCCGAGCGCGGCCAGGGTCGACGGCGGCTGGGGAGTCCAGACGTCCTCGCAGATCTCGGTGTGGAACGTGAACGGAGCGGTCCCGGTCGAGCGGAACAGCAAGTCCGTGCCGAACGGCGCCTCGCGCCCGGCCAGGGTGATGGTGCGGCCGACCACGCCCAGACCGCTGGCGAACCAGCGCCGCTCATAATACTCGCGATAGTTGGGCAGGAAGGTCTTCGGCGTCACGCCCAGGATTTCGCCGTCGTGAATCACGACAGCGGTATTGAACAGCCGCCCCTCGAACCGCAGCGGCGCACCGACGGCGAACACCGGAAACAGGCCGCGACTCGCCTCGACCAGCCGGCCGATGGCCGCCTCGACCGCCCCCAGCAATGCATCCTGCAGCAGCAGGTCGTCGATCGAGTAGCCGGACAGGCCCAGCTCGGGAAACACCATCAATGCGACGCGACGCTCGTGGCCCTGCTTCAGCAGCGCCAGGGTCTCCTCGGCGTTGGCCGCCGGATTGGCCAGAGCGATCTGGGGAACACAGGCCGCGAGCCGCACGAAGCCGTGGCGGTAGGGCGACAGGAACGGGAGCGGCGTGGCGGGCTTGGCTGACATGTCAGGGTTTTCTACCTCGACCGGGAGCCACCGACCAGCGCTCCGCGAGCCTTCGGCGTTCAGCTGCGCGTGGCCAGCGGGCTGCGCTCGCGAGTGGGACTGGTCGGCGCGGCCCGGGTCGCGGGGTCCGCGATATCCCCGGAAGCGGGCGTCGCCGGCGCGCGGCCGAGAACGATCTGGCTCAGGGTTGGCCCGGCCTCGACCTGGCCGCGTTGATCGGACGCCCGACGACGCGGCGTCTGCGCTGCGGGAATAGCCAGCCGGCGGCGCTCCTTGAGACGCGCCTCCCGCCGGTTACGTGCGGTGTTCAGGCCGTCTTCGGCCAGCAGCCCGATCAGTCGCCAGGGCTCGACACAGTAGCGATGGAACAGGCGGCGCGGATCGACGACCAGCCGGAACAGCCATTCCACCCCGAGGCGCCCCATCCATCGCGGGGCGGCGCGCTGGACGCCGGCCTCGTAGTCGAACGCCGCGCCGACCGGGAGCACCACGCAGGGCCTGAGGGCGTCATAGTTTCGATGGATCCAGATTTCCTGGCGCGGCATGCCCATCCCGACCATCAGCACGTCGGGCGCGAAGGCGTTTATTTCGTCAAGGACGTCCCGCGACTCGGGCGAGTCCGCGCTCATGTCGAAGAAGCCGTCACGCACCGCCAGCTTCAGCTCCGGCCGCGCCTTGCGAAGATTGTCCGCCGCGGTGGCGGCGACCCCTGGCGCGGCGCCGAGATAGAAGACGCGCCAGCCGTGGACGGCGGCGATCTCCCAGAAATCCTCGCGCCAGTCGAGATAGGTGCAGCGATGGAAGGCGCGGCTGCTGCGGCCGGTGAACTGCGCCCACATCAGCAGGGGCCGGGAATCGACCTCAACGAGGTCGGCGCGATTGTAGAAGGCCTGAAGCTCGGTGTCGGTCCGCAGCAGATAGAGGCTGTGGGCGTTGTGGTTGGCGACGATCGCGCGCTTGCCCTGGGCCACGTGGTTGGCGACGAAGTGCAGCACTTCCTCGGCCTTGACCATGTCCATGACCTGTCCAAGCAGCCGGACGCGCTCTTCCGGCCGGCGCTTGAGCCGGAAGGGGCGGCGCTGTTCGTCGGGCGACGTCTTGCCCCGGAGGTGTTGGGTGCTCGCGACCATGGGATCCTGCCGACGCGGTCAGGCCGCACGGAAACGGTGACCCTAGGCGGCGGGGTTTAAGGTCAAATGAGAATTCAGGCTGAACAGAGGATTAAGCCCGACCTCGACAGAGCCTCAGGCTGGCTGCCTGTCGAGCATTGTCCCCGGCTGGAAGCCGCCGAAGCCCAGCCCCGCGATCAGGGCTCGCAGCTCCTCGCGGACGGCGCGACGCGGAGCGGAAATGTCCGACGGGCGCAGCCGTGCGCTCGTGTCCGCGACGGTCAGGCCATACGGAAAGACATCGCGATAGGTGACGCTTTCTCGCAGTGACGGGCCGACGCGGAAGCCGGCTTGTCCTGCCAGGGCCTCGAGCGTGACCCCCACCTGCGAGCGCAGGGATATGCGGAGCGGTTCGCGCCGGGCTACTCCGCCGGCGTATCGGGCGCGATCAGCCCGAGCGTCTCCAGCAGCGCCCTGACCTCCTCCTTCGCCGCCTTGCGCGGTATCGAGAACTCCGATGGCCGCAGGCCGAACGAAAGGTCCGCCACAGTCAGGCCAAAGGGGAACATCTCCCTGTAGGCGACGCGGTCGCGCAGCGAGGGCCCGACACGAAAGCCGATCTGCTCGGCGAGGGTGTGTATCCCGGCGCCGACCCGCTCGCGATTGCGCGTGTCGCTGGGGGCCAGACGGTTGCGAAGCACCACCCAGTCGAGCGCGCGGCCGTACTCGGCCCGGCGGCGACGGGCGTCGTGAACGACCTTGGAGTAAACGCTCGGCCTCAGCACCTTCAGCGTCAGCGGGTCGATCACGCCCAGCATGTCGAAGTCGACGAAGCTGTCATTCATGGGGGTGACGACGAGGTCGGCCTGGAGGTGCGCGGACCGCGTCAGCGGCGTGTCGCCGCCGGGCGTGTCGATGACCACCACGTCGGCCGCCTTCATGGCCATCGTCAACGCCCGCTCGAACAGCCCGACCATGGCTTGCGGGTCGGCCTCTGCCAGGGCGGCGGTGTCGTCGGTGAGCTTGTACTCGAGCGGGATCGGGGCCTCGACGCCCGCCGCCGGCAGCCAGCGACGGCGGTTGGCGAAGAACCGGCTCAGCGATTGCTGCCGCAGGTCCACGTCCATAACCGCCACCCGGGCGCCATAGTAGAGCATGGCCGTGGAGATCAGCGCGGCGACCGTGGACTTGCCGACTCCGCCCTTTTCATTGGCGATGACGATGACCCGGCAGGGGTGGGAGGGCGGCGTAGCCTGTGCTCGCGCGGGCGCTGGTCGCCGCCAGAGTGCCAAATCGTCCCCCTCGGAAGGTCGTCCCCTCCTCCAAACCGTGCGCGGAAGCTTGGGGAAGCCCGGTTGCAAGTCAATACGGCTGCGGATCGGCGGCGGCCCGTCCGTGCATTTGCGCGACAGCCGCCAGTCGCTAAGGTCGCCCATCCCACAGCTTCCCCCGAGCGCCTCGTGTCCCAGCCCGTCCTCGCCGTCGACGATCTCAAGGTCAGCTTCAGGACCCACGACGGGCTGGTCGAGGCGGTAAAGGGCGTATCGCTGACCGTCGGCGCGGGCGAGTGCCTCGGCGTGGTCGGCGAGAGCGGCTCCGGCAAGAGCCAGACCTTCATGACAGTCATGGGCCTGCTGGCGGGCAACGGCGTCGCGGCGGGGTCCGCGCGGCTCGACGGCCAGGAGCTGCTGGGCCTGAAGCCGTCCGAGCTGAACAAGCTGCGCGGCTCGAAGATGACGATGATCTTCCAGGATCCGCTGACCGCCCTGACCCCGCACGTAAAGATTGGCGAGCAGATCGCCGAGCCCTTGCGGCTGCATCTGGGCCTGTCGCGCGCCGCGGCCGACGCCCGCGCGCTGGACTGGCTCAAGCGCGTGCGCATTCCCGAGGCCGAGCGGCGGATGAAGCAGTATCCGCACGAGCTCAGCGGCGGCATGCGGCAGCGCGTCATGATCGCTGCGGCCATGGCCTGCGGGCCCAGGCTGCTGATCGCCGACGAGCCGACCACCGCGCTGGATGTGACGGTTCAGGCCGAAATCCTCGACCTGATGGCGGAGCTGATCCGCGAGACCGGTGCGGCGCTGATCCTGATCACTCACGACATGGGCGTGATCGCCCGGCTGGCCGACAAGGTCTGCGTGATGAAGGACGGCGCCTACGTCGAGTCTGGGCCCGTGGAACAGATATTCGCCGAACCCGGGACGCAGTACACCCGTGACCTGTTGGCAGCGATCCCGCGGCTGGACCGCGACGACCGCGGCGGCCGGCCCACGCTTGATCCCGTGGCGTCCGACGCGCCCGTCGTGGTCGAGGGCAAGGACGTGAAGGTCTGGTTCGACATCCATGAGGGACTTTTCGCCAAGGCCCGCGCGTTGCGCGCCGTCGACGGCGTCGATTTCTCGATCCGGAAGGGCGAGACCCTCGGCGTTGTCGGCGAAAGCGGCAGCGGCAAGTCGACCCTCGCCCGCGCCGTGCTGCGGCTGCTTCCGCCGGGCCAGGGCCACATCGGTGGCGCGGTGACGGTGATGGGCCGAGACATCACGGACGCCGACCGCGAGACGATGCGAAACGCGCGCCAGGACCTGCAGATCGTTTTCCAGGATCCGCTCGCCAGCCTCGACCCGCGCACGCCGATCGGCGACTCCATCGCCGAGCCGCTGCAGGTTTTCCGGCCGGGCATGAGCCGCAAGGATCGCCAGCTGGCCGCCGCCGCGATGATGCAGCGCTGCGGCCTCGCGCCCGAGCTGGTCAACCGCTACCCGCACGAACTCAGCGGCGGCCAGAACCAGCGGGTGGGCATCGCCCGGGCGATGATCCTGCAGCCGGCCCTGGTCATCTGCGACGAGGCCGTGAGCGCCCTGGACGTCTCGATCCGCGCCCAGATCATCGACCTGCTCATCGATCTCCAGAAGCAGCTGGGAATGGCGATGATGTTCATCAGCCACGACCTCGCCGTGGTCCGCGAGATCAGCCACCGGGTTCTGGTGCTCTACATGGGTCGCGTGGTGGAGCAGGCGAGCCGGGAGCGCCTCTACGCCCACCCGGGGCATCCCTACACGCGCGCCCTGCTGTCGGCGGCCCCGATCCCGGATCCCGGGATCGAGCGGACGCGGAAGCGGGTGAAGCTGACCGGCGAACCGCCGTCGCCGATGGACCCGAGAGCGGCGCTGCGCTTCCTGCCGTCTCGACTGCCCGTCGACCCCACGGCGCCGATCTATGTTCCGCAGCTGAAGGAGGTGGCGCCCGGCCACCTGGTCAGCGAGTTCGACCCGGCCTGATCGATCAGGCCGGGCCGGGTCGCTCAAACGGAGGCGGCTAGCTCAGGACGACGATCGCAACGCGACGGTTCTGGGCGCGGCCTTCCGGCGTGTCGTTCGGCGCGACGGGTTCGGCCTCGCCATAGGAGATGGTCGCCATCCGGTTCAGGGCCACGCCGGCCTTGTTCAGATAGCGGCGCACCGCTTCGGCCCGGGCCTGCCCGAGCTCCTCGTTGTGGGCCTCCTCGCCCGTGGCGTCGGTATAGCCCTGGATTTCGAGGTAGACGTTGCGGTTCTCGGTCTTAAGTCGCTGCGCCAGCTCGGCGAGGCGAGCCTCGGCTTCCGGCGACAGGGCGTGCCGGTCCGTCGGGAACTTCACCGAGTCGTCCGACAGCACCACCTCGTAGAGGAACTTGCCCTCGGCGAGCTGGTGGGCGGCCTTGGCGCGGTCCAGAGCCTGGCGGGCGGTGCCGTCGACTTCGGTGACCCGGGCATCGACCACGGCGACCTCATCCCGCACGAACGCTTTGGTCGCGCAGCCGCTGGCCAGCAGGCCCACCCCGAGAAGCGCGCCGCTCACGGTCGCCATCCTGAATATCGATCTGGTCAAGTTCGGTCTCCCTCGCGCCGTCGCGTCGGCTCTCAATAGTCGCGTTCCAGACAAGGCTATCGGAGCGGGGGAGGCGGAATAATGGCGTCCTCGGGGCCAGAAAATGTCGCCGGAGCACAGGCAAACCCTAGGCATAAAAAGATTCAGACGCCCCGGGAACTAACGCTCAGCGGCCGCGTTTTGATCGCCCTCCTAGACTCGACCTTCACTCGCGCATCGCCGTTCTCCGCTGTTGGTGACTGGCGGCGCGGCTTTCTGTAGGCGGCGCCACGATCCTGACTCGGTGGGATGATCTTCCCCGGATGACGATCAACAGCGTGAAGAGTGACGGCCCTGGAAACAGGCACCGGAATCGATGAGGGCGACCGGGCCGACGGCCGCACCGGCCGCGGATCGGGCCGCCCCCGGCGGCGGACCTGGATGGCCGCCGGCGCGGTCATCGTCGGCTGCCACGCCGCCCTTGTCCTCGCGCTGCTGACGGTGAAGCCCCAAGGCTGGAGCGACCCGCCGCAGGCGACCGCCTCAGTGATGGCTACGCTGATCGAACCGCCCCCTCCGCCGCCGCCGCCCGCCCCGGATCCGGAGCCAGAACCGACCGCGAAGCCCAGCGGCTCCCCGGCGCCCGCCACGGCGCCCGAACCGGCCAAGCCCGCCGCAAAGAAGAAGCCGCTGCCGCCGGCGCGCCTGGTGATCGCCAAGCCGCCGCCGGACGTCGAACCCCTCGTCGCAGCCAAAACGCCCTCCAACGAGCCGTCGGTGGTGCTCGGCGAGGCCGATATCGCCGGGGCCGCCAGAGCCGGCCCGGGCTCGGGCGGCGGCGACGGGAGCGGCGGCGGCTCAGGCTCGGGGGCCGGCGCGGGCGGCGGCCAGTGCGACATGGTGCGACGGCTGCAGGACGCGCTGCGCAGCGATCCCGAGGTCCGCTCCGCCGCGACCCGCGCCCACCGCTCGCTGGGCCCGGGCGGAAAGGCCATACTGGTGTGGAATGGCGACTGGCTGCGCAGCCCGGACCAGGACGGTCGCGGCCTGGCTGGTGTGCGGCAGGCGATCGCCATGGAAGTCGCCTTCGCCCCCGCCGCCTGCCGGGCGGCGCCGATGCGAGGCCTGGTGGTGATCGCC
>JAZJXN010000133.1:9239-29384 GCA_040390885.1 Pseudomonadota bacterium
GGCGCCAGGCTCGCCCTCGGATCGGGCGCCTGGCGCTGGTCGGACCTGCTCGGCGCGCGACGCGGGCCGGGGCGCCGCTAGGCCGCGGCGCGATTCCGGACGCGCGCCAGCGGCACGGCGACCTCGAACCGCGAGCCCTCTCCCTCGACGCTGTCGACCGTGATCGCGCCGCCCATCAGCGCCACCAGCTCGCGGCTGATGGCGAGGCCGAGCCCAGCGCCGCCGAACCGGCGCGTCGAGGAGCCATCGAGCTGGGTGAATTTCTGGAACAGTTCGCCGACGCGCCCGGCAGGAATGCCGATACCCGTGTCGCGGACGATCAGGCGCAGGCCGCCCGCCTCCGTCCGCGCCTCGAGGAAAACGGCGCCCTGGCTGGTGAACTTCACGGCGTTGGAGACGAGGTTCGACAGCACCTGCCGCGTCCGCTCGCGATCGCCCACCCAGGCCCCGGCCGCATCCGGGTCGACGCGCCAGACCATGCCCAGCCCCTTGGCCTCCGCGCTCGGGGCGAAAACGCCCGCCACGTCGCTCAGCAGGTCGGGCAGGTCGAAGGGAGCGATGTCGAGCTCGGTCTTGCCGGCCTCGATCCGCGACAGGTCGAGAATGTCGTTGACGATGGCCAGCAACGCTTCGGCCGAGGTGCGGACAAGATCCACCCGCTCTCGCTGGCAGGGCGACAGATCGGCCATCTGGATCGCCTGGATCATGCCGAGCACGCCGTTCAGCGGCGTACGGATCTCGTGGCTCATGTTGGCCAGGAACTGGGACTTGGCCACGCTTGCCGCCTCGGCGCGGTCGCGGGCCTCCGTGAGCTCGTCCATCACCCGGCGCAGCGAGCTGTCATGGCCCTTCAGGGCGCTGACCATCTCGTTGAAGGCGTCGGTCAAGCGGCCGATCTCGTCGCCGCCGGTCGCGGTCAGCGACTGGTCAAGCCCCTCACCCGCCCGGACCCTGTCCATGGCCGCCGACAGCCGCACCACCGGCGCGGCGATCACTCGTGACAGCCACACGCCGGCGAGCAGCGTCAGCAGCGCCGAGATCGCCACCCCGGCGATCAGGGTGACGCGGGTTGTCATCGCGGCCTTCGCCTGGACCTCGCCTTCGGAGGAAATGCGGTCGCGGGCCGCGCGGATGACCGTGTCGATAGCCGCCTCCGCGGGCTTGATCGCACGGTCGGTGACGCCGTCTGGCTTGACCAGGTCGAAGGCGGCGGTGCGGGTGCTGGCGTCGCCGCCCAGCCGCTCGACCGGCTCCAGGCCCTTGGCGCGATAGTCGAGGTAGGCGGACAGGATGGCGTCGGCCCTGGCCCGGGCCGCATGATCCTCGCCGGCCAGCCGCTGCAGCGTGGCCACCGAAGCCAGAAGCCTCGGCCTGTGCACGGTCTCCAGCCGTTGCAGGTAGTAGTCGTCGCCAGAGAGCAGGAATCCGCGCAGGGAGTTTTCCTGTCGGATAAGGCCGTAGGCGGCGCTGCTCGCCGCCATCAGGGTGTCGCTGGCTTCGCTCATTCGCTGGAGCGACCGCTGTTGGTTGACCCCGTTGACGTGGACGACCACGCCCGTGGCGGCGATGGTCGCCACCAGGGCCGTGAACACGGCGGTCAACTTCGCGGGAATGCTGAAGTCCCCGAAGCGCATGGCTTTCCCCCCGTCGTCGGCGGTGTTTGCGAGCGGTCCCCCTAGACCGCTCCCGCGTCGAATGACGATGGTTCAAGAAAGCCCCCGCGAGGGTTGAGGCTTGGTTAAAGTTGAGAACTGCGGGACGGCCGCGCCTGGCGACAAGACATAGCGCCCCGGCTCCGCTAACTAGCGGCCATGACCTACGCCGTTCCGATCCGTCCGCAGCCGGTTGTGCCCGTCGAGGGTTCGGACCGGGTCTTCCCCGTGCGCCGCATCCTCTGTGTCGGCCGCAACTACGCCGCTCACCGCCGCGAGATGGGCGGCGACGACCGCGACCCGCCGTTCTTCTTCGCGAAGCCCGCCGACGCCGTGGTCCTGCCCGGCGTGGCGGTCCCCTACCCCACCGCCACCAGCGACCTGCACCACGAGATCGAACTGGTCGTGGCCATCGGCGAGGGCGGCAGGATCTTCGGCTTCGCGGTCGGCGTCGACCTGACCCGCCGCGACCTGCAGGCCGCCGCCAAGGCCAAGGGCCAGCCCTGGGACTCGGCCAAGGGCTTCGACGCCAGCGCCCCGATCTCGGCCATCCGGCCCTTCGACGGGGCCATCCCGCAGGGCGCTATCGCCCTGGCGGTCAACGGCGAGGTCCGGCAGCAGGCCGAGGTTGCCGACATGATCTGGTCGGTGGAGGAGATTCTCGTCGAGGCCGGCAAGCTCTGGGCCCTGGAGCCCGGCGACCTGATCTACACGGGCACGCCCGAGGGCGTCGGCGCGGTCAAGCGCGGCGACACCGTCACGGGCGAGATCGAGGGCGTCGGCAGCATCGCCTTCAAGGTGGTCTGATGGTCCTGAAGCTGCACAGCGCCTGGCGCGCCTCGGCCCCCTACCGGGTCCGGATCGGGCTCAACCTGAAGGGCGTCGCGTACGACTACGTCCCGGTCGATCTCGTGGCCGGCCAGCAGAAGAGCGCGGCCTATCACGCGGTCAACGCGCAGGATCTGGTCCCGTCTCTCGTGCTGGAGGACGGCCGGGTGCTGACCCAGTCGCTGTCCATCCTCGAGTGGCTGGAAGAGACCTTTCCCGAGCCCGCCCTGCTGCCGAAGGACGCCTTCGACCGCCAGGTGGTGCGCGCCATGGCGACGATCGTCGCCTGCGACATCCATCCGGTGAACAACCTGCGCATCCTGAAGGCCCTGTCCGGCCTCGGAGTCGAGGAGCCGGCCCGCAACGACTGGGCCCGGCGCTGGATCAACGACGGCTTCGCCGCGCTGGAGCCCATGGTTGCAGCCCACGGACGAGGCTACGCCTTTGGCGATACGCCGACCCTGGCCGACGCCTGCCTGACGCCCCAGGTCTACAACGCCGCCCGTTTCGCGGTGGACATGACCCCCTTCCCGGCGATCGCCGCGGCCGCCGCCATGGCGGCCGAGCACCCGGCCATCGCCGCCGCCCACCCAAACAACCAACCTGACGCGATCCCAGCCTAGAGACCTGCCCATGCTCGATGATCTGAAGGCCAACAACCGCAACTGGTCGCTGAAGAAGACCGAGGTCGACCCCGAGTTCTTCAAGCGGCTCGAGAACCAGCAAAGCCCGGAGTATCTGTGGATCGGCTGCAGTGACAGCCGCGTGCCGGCCAATGAGATCGTCGGTCTCGATCCCGGCGAGCTGTTCGTCCACCGCAACGTCGCCAACCTCGCGCCGCCGCAGGACGCCAACTACCTCAGCGTGCTGCAGTTCGCGGTCGAGGTGATCAAGGTCAAGCATATCATGGTCGTCGGCCACTATGGCTGTGGCGGCGTGAAGGCGGCGGTCGACGGCCTCCGCCTCGGCCTTGTCGACCACTGGCTGCACCCGATCCGCGAAGTCTACGAGGCCCATCGCACGGACCTCGACCTGCTCGAGGAAAAGGAACGCTGGGACCGCATGTGCGAGCTCAACGTCATCCGCCAGGTGCAGAATGTCGCCTCCGACCTGTTCGTGCGCGACGCCTGGAAGCGCGGGCAGCCGCTGTCCGTACACGGCTGGTGCTACCGGCTGTCGAACGGCCTGGTGAACGACCTGAACGTCACCGTGACCAATCCGGGCGAGTATCAGGAGCTGGCGGGCCTGCCGACCGAGTGAGGCCGAAGGCTACTGCCGGACGCGGACCTTGCTGCGCGCCTCCCGGCCCTGCCCGTCGATGACCGCCACCTCGTAGAAGCCGGGCGCGGCGGGCCGCCAGATCGTCCGCCCACTGACGGCATCAACCGGCAGCGGCGCTCCCTCGATGTACCAGGTCAGGCCTTCGCCACCGGCGGCCAGGACCAGGCCACGTGACGCCGGCCCGAAGGCCTCGACCTGAACCGTCGCGCCGTTGGGCGGGAAGATCAGGTTCGGGCCGGTGTCGGTCTTGCGCAGGGTCGCCAGGGCGGCAGGCGCGCCGCGGGGATCGATGCGCGGCGCCGCGGCCGCTGGCGCGGCCAGGACGTCGGCGGCATCGAACAGCATCGGCAGCGCCGCCTCGCGGCCGGTCAGTCCGCCCCGCGCGCCGCCGTCGGCGCGTCCGGTCCAGACGATGATCACGTAGCCGCCGACCACCCCTGCGGCCACCGCGTCCCGGAAGCCGTACGAAGTGCCGGTCTTGTAGGCCATGGCGGGCCCGCCGCGCGTGAGAGCCGAGGGAATCCGGCCCTTGGGAGCCGGGGCTTCCCGCAGGATGTCGAGCACCTGCCGCGCGGCCTCGGGCCGGACCAGCCGCGTTCCACGCTGGCGTTCGCGCCGAGCGGCCTGCTCCTCGGTCCAGGCCAGTGGCTTGGCGACGCCGTCGTCGCCGAGCGCGGCGTAGAGGACCGCGAGGTCGCGCAAGGTGATGCCCTCGCCGCCCAGCGCCAGAGCCAGACCGGGCGCCTTGGTCTGCGCCTGTGGCCGCACCAGCCGAACGTCGGCCGCCTCAAGGCGCGCCAGGAAGTTGGCCGGTCCGACCCGCTCCATCATCGCCACCGCCGGCACGTTCAGGGAGTGCGATAGCGCCTCCCGGGCGGTGACCTTGCCCCGGAACACGCGGTCGAAGTTCTCGGGCTGGTAGTCGGCGAAGCGGGTGGCGACGTCCTCGATCTGGGTGTCGGGCGCCGCCACCCCGTCGTCGAACGCGAAGGCGTAGACGAACGGCTTCAGCGCCGACCCGGGCGAGCGTAGCGCGGTGGTCATGTCGATCCAGCCGCCGGGGCGCTCGAGCCCGCCCGAGCCGACCAGCCCCCGTACCGCCCGCGTTTCAATCTCGACGACCAGGATCGCCGACGTTGCTTCCGGTCCCTGCTGGCGGGCATAGGCGGCGGCGAGCGGCTCCAGCCTCGCCTGCAGAGCCGCGTCGATGGTGCTGTGGACCGTCGCCTGCGACAGCGGCGCGCGCCGCGCCAGTTCGCCGGCGGCGTGCCAGGCCAGGGACGGGAACCGCTCTCGGACTCCGGGCAGCGGTTCGGTCCGGGCCTCGTCGGCGGCCGCGCGCGTGGCCAGGCCGGCCTCGGCCATGCGGTCGAGGACCAGGTCCCGCGCCCTGCGCGCCTGGGCCGGAAAGCGGTCGGGCCTGCGGCCTTCCGGGGCCTGGGGCAGGGCGATCAGCAGCGCCTGTTCGCCGAGGGTCAGGGTCTCGGGCTCATGGCCGAACCAGCTCAGGCTGGCGGCCCGCACGCCCTCCAGATTGCCGCCATAGGGGGCCAGGGTCAGGTACAGGGCGAGCAGGTCGCGCTTGCTGTAGCGGGCCTCGATCTGCACCGCCCGCAGCATCTCGATCAGCTTGGCGCCGAGGGTGCGCGGACGCGGCTCGAGCAGCCGGGCCGTCTGCATACTGAGCGTCGAGGCGCCGGAGACCACGCGGCCCCGGACCAGCGCCTGCCCGCCCGCCCGCGCCACGGCGCGGACATCGACGCCCGGATGCTGGGAGAACCGCGCGTCCTCGATCGCGATCACCCGGCGGACGAAGCTCGGATCGGTCCGCTTCAGGTCGGCGCGTATCCGCCAGCGGCCGTTCTCGACCGGCAGCGCGCGCAGCCAAGCGCCGCGCCGGTCAAGCGTCACCGGCGACGACCGCTCGGCCCGCGACAGATCGGGCGGCAGCAGCGCGTCAAGGCCGACGACGAGAACCTGGATGCCGAGGAAGGCGATCAGTCCGACCACGAATCTCCTCGGCCAGCGGGAGAGGGCGGGGGCCGCCGCGACGCGGTGGGAGGGTGAGGGATCGCGGCGATCGCCGCCCTCACGCTGTTCCACTGCCTCGACCACCGCAAACCCTCATCCTCCCACGCCTTCGGCGCGGGCCCCTCCTTCTCCCTCGCGGGAAAAGGAGACTTCGTTACCGCGCCACGATCACCGTCCGCCCGCCGCTGCCGCGCGCGTTGACGCTCGGGCGGTACATGTCGCGCACCTCCGTCGCCGGCAGGAAGAAGTCGCCCGGCGTCACGGCCCGCACGACATAGGCCACGGCGAACGCGCGGTTGCCCGGCAGGTCGACGGCGGCGATGTAGCGGTCGTCGCGCGCCTCCTGCGCATCCATGCCGGTGAGTTCGCCGAGGAACTTGAACGGTCCCTCCTTGGCGTCCTCGGGACTGAGGGTGGTCTCGATCTCCCAGCCGGCCGGCAGGGCGTCGTCGATCACCAGCGGCGTCGTGCGGCCCTGGGCTGATCGGCCGGACACCAGCACGATCACGCGATCGCCCTGGGTCATGCCGGCCGGATCCACGGAGTCGCCGGTCATGCTGTAGAAGCGCTTGTCGACCGACACCCCGCTCGATTCCGGATCGGGCGAAGCGATGGTGGTGCCGCGCACGGTCACTGTCCGCCACAGGGCGCCGCTGCCACGGTTGGTGAACCGGGCCTGGGCCAGCTGCCCGACCGACCAGCGCAACTGGCCGGCGGTCGCGATCGGGGTCACCCCGACGGCGTCGATCTTCGGCGTTCCAGCCGCCTTGAGCATGAACGACGCCGCCTGCAGCAGTCGCGCCTGCTCCTGCGTGTTCAGGCTGTCAGGGTCGCGGACCGCGCCTTCCAGACGCTTCTGCAGGTCGCGGGCCATGACCAGCTCACCGCCCTCGTAGGCAAGGGCGATGACCCCGGCCGTGTCGCGCAGCGGACTCTGGTACCAGTCGGCGTCGTCGCGATGGCCGATCGAGGCGATCGCCTTGCGATAGGCCGAGCGGGCCCGGGCCTTGTCGCCCATCAGAGCGAGGCCGGTGGCCACCTGGGCCTTGGCCAGCGGATCGTCGGACGACTTCATGTGCACGTCGTGCCACCAGCGCAGCCGGGCGAGGTCGCCCCGTCCAGCCTTGGCGAGAACGTAGAGGGCGTAGGCCGAGGCCCGCGACCGCATCCGCTCTGTCGCCTTCTTGGAGTCATCGGCGCTGCGGCCCCACCATTCCGGATACTCCATCCGGTAGGAGACGCTGGCCCAGCCGTCGGGACGGCTGATCTGGCGCATGGCCGACAGGGCGCGCTCCATGGCGGCGTCCGGCACTGGCGCGCCACGAACCCTGGCCTCCCACAGGAAGTCGGTGGCGTAGGCGCCCAGCCAGGCGTCCGCTTCGCCGTCGCCGACCCGCCAGAGCCCGAAGGCCCCGTCGAGCGTCTGCCGGTCGAGCAGCTTGCCGACGGCGTCGTTCAGCGCCGCCGAGCTGCTGCGCTTCTTCGCGTCGGGAGCCAGCTCGTTGGCGTAGAGCAGCGGATAGGCGACCGAGATCACCTGCTCGGTGCAGCCATACGGATAGCGCGACAGCGCCACCGCGATCGGGGCCGGGTCGAAGCCTTTGAACGGCGAGTAGCTGACGTTCATCGTCACATCGCCGGCCGCCAGGCCCGCGAGCAGCTGCGCCGAGGGCGTGAAGCTCGTCCCCGGTTGCTGCAGCTCGGTGTAGGTCCGGGTGACCGGGCCCCAGCCGAGCCGCGTCTGGATCGGATAGTCCTTGGACGTCGAGAAGTTGTTCGGGCCCGTGACCCTGAACCCGACCTTGCCGATGCCCGAGCGGGTGGGGGCCAGGAACGGGATGCGCTCTGCGATGCGCTGGCCGAGGACCAGGGTGAACAGCTTTCGGAACACCATCTGCACGCCGCCGGACGACGACGTCTCGGCGGTGTAGCCACCGGCCGCGCCCTCGACATTGTGCAGCTCAAGCGTCGCCACCGGCCGGTCGCCCGGGGCCAGGAAGCGCGGCAGGTTGAGATCGGCGACCACCGCCTCGCGCACCGTCATCGCCTTGGAGCCGGAGCCGACGGCCTCGTCGGTCCAGGCCACGGCCATGATCCGCAGCTCGCCGTTGAACTCGGCCGCCGGCAGCTTGATCCGCGCCTTGCCGTCGAGCCCGGTCTCGACCACGCCAGACCACAGGGCCACCGACTTGATCGGCGTGACCGTCAGGCCCTCGCCGCCGAGCTGGTCGGCGCCGAAGTTGACGTTGGCGGGGGCGCCCAGGTTCGGGTCGAGCAGCCGGCCATAGTCGTCACGATAGTCGAGCGTCAGAGCCCGCTTTCCGAAGTACCATTTGGCGGGGTCCGGGCTGTCGAACTTGGTCAGCCGCAGGATGCCCTCGTCGACCGCCGCGACGGTGACGCGGGCGCGCTGGCCGAGGCCCAGGCCCTTGACGGCCACCGGCACCTCGACGATCTCGCGGCTGTTGAGCTTGGCCGGCGTGCCGAGCTCGACGGTCAGCTTGCGGCCCTTGGGGTCGAGCGGAACGTAGAGAAGGCCGAGCGCGCGCCGGGGCTTGGGCGTGCTCGAAGGATCACGCGGCTGGATCACGCTGACGAGCACATAGGCTCCGCCGCCCCAGGAGGCGTCGGTCTTGAGCGTGACGCTGCCGCCATTGGCGCCGACGCTGAAGGTCTTGAAATCAATGACCCGATCGGTGGCCACCGCCACCTGGGCCTCGCCCGCGTAGGGCGCCTTGATGGTCAGGGTGACGCTGTCGCCCTGGGACTTCACCTCGGTCCCGGCGGTGATGCGCACGAAGTCGGGCGCCTCGGCGTCCTTGGCGGGCGCGCCCCAGCCGGCGGCGAAGCGGATGACGCTCTTGGCGCCATTCGGCGCTTCGACGACCAGGCGGTAGTCGCCCCAGCCCAGACGCCGGGCGATCTTGGCGCCCGCCCCGGCGCCGATGTTCAGCGCCCCCTTCTGCACCACCACGTCGCGGCTGGTCCGCCGCCATTGCCAGCGGCCGTCCTGCTGGAACCAGTCATAGTCCCAGTTCTCGGCCACCAGCGTGTAGGTCGCGCCTGGCGCCGCGATGCGTCGGCCGAGGCTGTCGACGGCGATGATATCGAGGCTGACCGGCGCGGCTTCGCTGCCGCTGGCGTCGCCCTGGTCGACCTTGACGCCGAGATAGACCGGCTTGGTCCGCACCTTCAGGAACAGGCTCTCGCGCACCGGTCGGCCGCCGGGCTCGAACACCGAGGCGGTGACCGTGGCCTTCAGCGGCGCGCTGGTCTCCGGCAGGTCGGAGGTGGAGACCGACAGCACCGCGCGGCCGTCGCCGTCGGTGACGCTGGAGCCGAGCTCGAGGAACTTTTCGTCGAAGGCGGTCTGCTGGTCGCCCCACTGATAGTCCTTGAACGCCGGGAACGGGTTGGGGTCGGCCATGATCCTGGCCTCGCCCTGGGTCTGCAGGCCCGCGCCCGCCGCCCCGTAGAGGAAGCGCGCCATCACCGAGACCTGGCGGGTCTCGCCGGCGGCGACAGGGGTGGCCGCCCGGCCGTCGGTGTCGACGGCCAGCCGCTGCGGCGCGAAGTCCTCGACCGAGAACGCCATCTCGCCGACGGCGTCCTCGATGCCCTCGATCTCGAGGCTGGCCTTCCAGCGACCCCGCGGCGCGCTCTTCGGCAGGCCGAGATCCGCGGTCACCGCCCCGCTCGGGGCTCGGTCGAAGGCGATGCGCTTGAACTCGACGCCGGACGGACGGCGCACAATGATGACGCCCTTGCGGTCCTTCACGGCCTTGGAGGCGCGGTCGCGGATCAGGGCGGCGAGGTGGACGGTCTCACCGGGCCGATAGATGCCGCGGTCGGCATAGAGGTAGCCGTCGACGTCGCTGTCGAGCTTGCGGCCGCCGATCTCGTCGGCGTCGTCGGCGCCCGGGGCGTTGCGGCCGCCCATGCCCTGTTTGCTGAGGTCAACCGGCGAGCGGTCGAGGTCGAGCACGGCAAGGTCGCCCTCGCCGCCGTAAGCCATCACCATCTTCGGCTTCATCGCGCCCTCGCCCTTGAGCAGGGGTCGCAGGAAGCGGACGCGGCCGGAGCTGTCGGTCCGGGCCTCGGCCAGGTCCTCGCCGTTGCGCGCGACCAGAGCGACGCGGACGCCGGACTGGACCTTGGCGCTCTTCAGCGAGCGCACGACGACATCGAGGGACTCGGCGCCGTCGTAGGCGATCATCGCCATGTCGGTGAACACGATCCAGCGGCGGGCCTGGGCCGGCTGCGTCCCTTCGCCCCCGTCATCGTCGTCGGCCTTCACGCCGGAGGAGGCGTCCTTGACCTTGATGACGTAGCCGCCGGGGGACATTTCCTTCAGCACCGCGCCAAGCGGGAAGACGGTGGTGACCCGCTCGCCTTGGCCGCCACGCACGGAGACGTCGCCCTTCCAGACCATCCGACCCTCGTCGTCGGGGCTGTCGTCGCCGTAGTCGCCCGGCCACTGCCCCTCGCCGGTCGGTTCGGGCGCGCTGATCGACTTGCGCACCAGGTTTCGGTCCGACACGCGCCAGACCTCGATGGCCAGGCGCGAGACGTTGACGCTCTCGATGCCGACCCCGTCGGCGTCCTCGCGCGGCAGGATCACACCGTCGCCGGCGAAACCGACATAGGGCGGCTTCTCGCCGAAGGTGAAGTCGACGTCGGCGTTGGCGGCCAGTTGCTGGCCACCGGCGCCGGGCAGGCCCTTGAGCAGGGTCACGCGTCGCTCGGTCAGGCCGAGGCCGCCGATGCAGAGCTCGGCCCGGTTCTTGGAATTGACGCTGACCGCCGGCTGGCCGCCGGTGTCGGGCGAGATCAGGACGTAGTCGCTGTAGGCCTTGCCCGGATCCAGCGGCTTGGACATCTCGATACAGGCGAGCGGATCGGCGCGGGTGGTGTCGAGGCGTGTCTTCCAGACCGCGAAGCCGTCGGGTCGCGGCACACCGCGCCGGGGGGCGTTGGCCGAGCGCGGCTTGCCGAACATCGACCAGATCGAGCCCTTCACGGCCGGGGTCGAGGCCACTGAACCGTCCGCGGCGCCCTGGCCGAAACCACCCTCGAAGCCGTGGCCGGCGACATAGCCGCCACCGAAGCCGAGAATCAGCGCGGTGACCGCCGTGGCCACGACCGGCGCCTTCCAGTCCTTCCAGAACCGGCGCTTCCAGAACGGATCCGGCCTGGCGGCGGGCGGGACAGACTCCGGAGTCGGGATCGCAGCCGGTTCGACCGGCGTTTCATCCGACGGCGCCATATACCCACTCCCGACCGCTACTTGACGGAACGTTGTGAGCCAATGGGCGGGGGGCGGTCAATCGTCCGCGCCGATTGCGCGATGGCGCCTGGAACTGCCGCCGGGATGATCATGCTTGACCCGGCGTAATCGCCACCACATTTCTCCGGCCAGCCAGACGATAAGGACATGACCATGCGCGTAGGCGTCCCCGCGGAGATCAAACCCGGCGAGCACCGGGTCGGCCTCACCCCCACCGCCGTCCGCGAGTATGTCGACCGGGGCCACGCGGTTCTCGTCGAATCCGGCGCCGGCCTCGGCGCCGGCTACAACGACGACGCCTTCCGCCGCGCGGGCGCCGGCATCGCACCTGACGCGGAAGCCGTGTTCCGGGACTGCGAGCTGATCATCAAGGTCAAGGAGCCGCAGAAGGTCGAGTGGGAGCGGCTGACGCCCAACCACATCCTGTTCACCTACCTGCACCTGGCCCCCGATCCGGCGCAGACCGAGGGGCTGCTGGCCTCCGGCGCCGCGGCCATCGCCTATGAAACCGTCACCGACGCCCGGGGCGGGCTGCCACTGCTGGCGCCGATGTCGGAAGTGGCCGGCCGCATCGCCGTCTTCTCCGCCGCCGAGACCCTGCTCAAGCACAACGGCGGCATGGGCCTCCTGCTCTGCGGCGTGCCCGGCGTGCCGCCCGCGCGCGTGGCCGTGCTCGGCGGCGGCGTCGTCGGCATGAACGCCGCCCGCATGGCCATGGGTCTCAACGCCGAGGTCGTCGTGCTGGAGCGGTCGATCCCGCGCATGCGCGAGCTGGACGACATCTTCATGGGCCGGGTGCTGACCCGCTACTCGACCCTCGATGCGGTCGAGGAGGAGATCCTCAAGGCCGACGTGGTCATCGGCGCCGTGCTGACCGCCGGCGCCGCCGCGCCCAAGCTGGTCAAGCGCGAGCACCTGCAGCGCATGAAGCCGGGCTCGGTGCTGGTCGATGTCTCCATCGACCAGGGCGGCTGTTTCGAGACCAGCCATCCGACCACCCACGCGGAGCCGACCTATGTTGTCGATGGCGTCGTTCACTACTGCGTGGCCAACATGCCCGGCGCCGCGCCGCGCACGTCGTCGGAAGCGCTCGGCCACGCCACCCTGCCCTTCGGCCTGGCCCTCGCCGACCATGGACTCGACGCGCTCAAGCGCGACCCGCACCTCGCCAGGGGCCTGAACGTGCTCAACGGCGAGCTCACCCACCCGGCCGTGGCCGAGGCCCTGGGCAGGCCGTTCATCGATCCGTACGGCGTGTGGCCGCGCTGACGGCCAGACCCCAGCCTGGGGACTGTCTGGAACGGCCCGACGTGGGGACACGCTAAACACGGCGCACCCCCTCTTCCGGAGCCCTTGATGCCGAAGACCCTGTTTGCGACCGGCCTCGCCGCCTTGGCCATGGCCGCCGCCCTGCCCGCCGTCGCCCGGGAAGGCCCTGTCTACGGCCCCCGGCTGGAAGGCTTCGACTACCCGTACCCTGTCCGGCAGTTCGCGTTCGAGTCCCAGCGACAGCGGTTGGAGATGGCCTATATGGATGTCGCCCCGACAGGCCGCGCCAACGGCCGTACCGTGGTGCTGCTTCATGGGAAGAACTTCTGCGGCGCGACCTGGGACGCGACCATCCGCACCCTGTCGGACGCGGGCTTCCGCGTGATCGCCCCCGACCAGATCGGTTTCTGCAAGTCGTCCAAGCCCGCCGCCTACCAGTTCAGCCTCGCGCAGCTGGCCGCCAACACCCGCGCCCTCCTCACCAGCCTCAAGATCGACAGAGCCGTGGTCGTCGGCCATTCGATGGGCGGCATGCTCGCGGTGCGGTTCGCCCTGCAGCATGCCGACGCTGTCGAGCGGCTGGTGCTGGTCAATCCGATCGGGCTTGAGGACTGGCAGGCCGAAGGCGTGCCCTACGCCACGCTCGACACCGCCTACGCCGGCGAGCTGAAGACCAGCTTCGAGTCCATCAAGGCCTATCAGCAGAAGGTCTACTACGACGGCGACTGGAAGCCGGCGTACGACCGCTGGGTGTCGATGCTGGCGGGGATGTACGCGGGCCCCGGCCGGGAGGTCGTCGCCTGGAATCAGGCCCAGACCTCGGACATGATCTTCACCCAGCCGGTGGTTCACGAGTTTCCGAAGATCACCGTTCCGACCACGTTGCTGATCGGCCAGACCGACCGCACCGCGCCCGGCGGCAACCGCGCCTCACCGGCGATCGCCGCGCGGCTGGGCGACTATCCGGCGCTCGGCAAACGGGCGGCCACGGCGATCCCGGGCGCGGTCCTGGTGGCGTTTCCAGCGCTTGGCCACTCGCCGCAGGTCGAGGATCCCGAGGCCTTCCATGACGCCCTGCTCGCGGCGCTGGGCGCCTAGGCGGCGTAACGGCCCAGGTCGATGCCGCCGCTGACGAGATCGAGCACGTCTTCCATGCCGAAGTCGGGATCGCTCGGGTGCAGGGCCGCGTAGACCGATCGGGCGAAGGCCATGTCGGCCGCCGTCTTCACCCGCCAGTCGAGCCGCGAGACGTCCTGCTTGTAGTGGAACCGGGCCTGGCTGAAGCGCTTGGCATCCGCGCGGATGGCGGCGGTCGGCGAGACCCGGGCGAGGGTCTCGCGCGGCCCCTCGGCGACGGCGAGCAACGCGCGGGCGGTGACCACCTCGACATCCTGGCCGGCGGGATAGCTCGCGGGATCGCGGTTGCTGACGTAGTCGGCGCCGCTGCTCAGGGCCAGGCGGATGCCAACGTCGACCAGCCGGGCGTCGACGAACGGCGCGTCCCCCTTGATGCGGACGATGTGACTGACCGGTCCGGCGGAGACCACGCAGCGGGCGAAGCGATCAAGGATGTCGGTCGGCGCGCCGCGGAACACGGCCTGACCCTGCGAGACCAGCCAGGAGGCGAGTGGATCGTCGGAGGTCTCGCGGCTGGTCGCCACGATCACCTTGGTCTGGCTGCGCACGCCGCGCAGGCGCTCGAGCTGCCGCCAGATCATCGGCTGACCGAGCAGCGAGGCCAGAGCCTTGCCCGGAAGGCGCTTGGAGCCCATTCGGGCCTGGACGATCGTGAGGATCATACGCTTACAAGCTCCTTCTGAGCCGGCGGCGCCCGTCTAGGCGGCGGCCCAGCGCTGGGGGTCCAGGGCGGACGGATCGTCGATCGCCATCTCGTCCCAGTCGAGGTCGGGCGGCGGACTGGCGGCGGCGGCGATGACCGCGGAAAGTTCGGCGGCGCTGGCGACATTGACAAGCACGGCCCCGGCCTCGGGCCGGGACAGGGCGAAGCCGAGCGCGGCCTGCAGCGGGTCGCTGCGCCCCTCGGCGATCATGCGGCGCGCGCGGCTGAGGCCGCTCGAGGCGCCCTTGAGGCTGTTGGGCAGGCGGTCGAGCGGCAGGAACAGCAGGCCGTTGAGGAAGATCGAGCGCATCTGCACCTCGACCCCCATGCTGGCGATCCGCTCGAGCGTGCCGTCGGCCAGCATCCTCTGGTCGAGCAGGGAGGCCGGGGCCTGGATCAGATCGGGCTTGAAGCGGCGGACGACCCCGACCGGATCGTCGGTGGCGTGCAGGGCGATGCCGACCCGGTTGAACAGGCCGTGGTCGCGCATCTGCTGCAGACGGGTCCACATGGCGGCGCCGTGGACGCTGAACAGGTCCGCGGCCAGCGGCACGACGATCGCGTCGGCCCTCTCGACGGCCATCCGGGCCAGGCTGGCGAGGGCCTCGGCCTCGACATAGTCGGGACCGCGGTCGGGGCGGACGCTGTTGATGGTCAGCTTGAAGGGCACGGGACGCGGGATCAGGTCGCCGATCAGGGTCTCCGACCGGCCATGGGCGCCCGAGACGTCGAACACACCCAGGCCCGCGCGGGCGGCGATGGTGAGGATGTCACGCACCTCGACCTCGGGGGAACGGCCGCGCCCCGGCGTCGAGCCGCCTGGCACGAACTGGGCCGAGCCCAGGCCAAGCTTGGAAAGCAACGGGTTCATACGAGTCCTTCTGGACGGGCGTCGAAGACGAAGTTGGCGCGCTGGGCCGGCATCAGCGGACGGGTCTCGTCCACCATCATCGGCAGGATGCGGAGATAGGCGGCGATCAGCCGGGCCAGCTCCAGCTCGCCATGGGCGGCGCTGATCGCGTGCGGACCGACGACGCTGAGGCCACGCTTGGTCATCTCGCGCAGCCACAGGCCTTCCAGCCACGGCGCGCCGAACAGCGGCGTCGGCAGGGACGGGTCGCCGACCAGGCGGAAGCAGCGGGCGGCGCCGGCCGCCTCGGCCAGGCGGGTGGCCTCGGCCTGCAGTTCGGCGCCGAGCACGCACAGGTGCGGAGCCACCGGAGCCGCGTGCAGCAGGGTGAGGGCGGCCTTGGCGGCGGCCACGGACTCGGTGCGCGGGGCGACCAAGTCATCCTCGTCGAGGGCGGCGATCAGATCGGGACGACCGGCGATGGCGCCGAGCGGGCGGCCATTGGCGATCTGGGCGCCGAACACGGCGAGATCCGGCGTGACGCCGGAGAGGCCCTGGGCCCCGCCGTCGTGGACCCGGAAGCCCGATACGCCTTCGTCGAAGATCAGGGCCGCGCCGATGGCGTCGGCGGCGGTGCGGACGGCGGCCAGGTCGATCGGATCGACGCCCAGCGGGTCGAGCACGATGGCCGCGAGGTCGTCGACGCCGCCAAAGGCGCCGGCGCCGGCTTCCCAGACAGCGGCGCGACGACGGCCGGTGGCGCGGCGGGCGGCGTCGATGGCGGCGGGCAGGGCCTGGCTTTCCTCGGCGGTGAACCGGACCCGCGGCGAGCCGGGCAGAAGAGCGGCCAGCGCGGCCTCGGCGACGTCGCCCGCGGGCGCGCCCCCGGCCACGGCGGCTTCGATGGCGGGATGGGCATGACCGAGGATGGCGGCGCCGCCGGCCATGTCGAAATCGAGGCGTTCGTCGCCGTCCACACTCCACACCCGGCAGCCTGAAGCGCGCAGTTTGGGGCCCCCTCTGGGGGCCGGCGGCGAGGCGATGAAGGCGGCTCGGCCCATCGGTCTGTTCCCGGCTTCTTGGTGAAGTCGAGGGTAACCATGCGCCGGAGATACTTAAGGAAGCGGTATCGAGACTGTTTCCGAGGGGTTAATCTGGGCCGATGGACACCCCCCTCCCGGACTGGCCGCTGTACGGCCTCGCCGACGACCAGAGACCAGCCCTCAGAGCGGCGTTGAAGACCGGCGGTCCGGCCGTGCTGGCGACCATCGCGGCGCTCGGCGGCGGCGGCCCGCGGCCGGTGGGAACCCAGATGGTGTTCGGCCGGGATCTGATCTCCGGCTTCCTGTCCGGCGGCTGCGTCGAGGGCGATGTCGCCGGACACGCCCGCGCCTGCCTGGCCGACGGCGAGCCGCGGCGGCTGGTCTACGGCGACGGCAGTCCGTGGCCCGACATTCAGCTGCTCTGCGGCGCCCGCATCGAGATCCTGCTTGAGCGCATCGCCCCGGACGATCCCGCCGCCGCCGACCTGATCCGACGCCTGGACGCCCGCCGACCGGCGGTCTGGATCAGCGACGGCCGCCGGCGACTGTGCGCGGACGAGGCCGCGCCCTGGCCCGGCGCCGTGGTCGTGCCGCATGAGCCGGTCTGGCGGCTGTCCGTGCTGGGCGGCGACCCGACCGCCCTGGCCATCGCCCAGCTCGGCGCCCAATCGGGATTCGAGACCACCCTGATCCGCCCGCGCGGCCCCTCGACCCCGCCACCCCTGGCCGGCGTCGGCTACAGCCGCGCCGAGCCGGCCGAGGCCCTGGCCGACCTGGACGCCTGGACGGCGGTGGCGATCTGCGGCCACGACATCGAGATTGACCACGCCGCCCTCCTGGCCGCCCTGCCCTCGCCGGCGCCCTATGTCGGACTGCTCGGGGCGCGGCGGCGGCTGGGCGAACGGCTGGAGCGCCTCAGGGCGGCAGGCGTGAGCGACCGCGACCTTGCCCGCCTGCGCGCGCCGATCGGCCTGGATCTCGGCGGCAAGGCGCCTTGGGAGGTGGCTGTGGCGACGATCGGCGAAGTGGTGGCGGTGCGGCGAGCGACCACTGGTGAGGCCCGGGTTCGCGACCGGGTCGCCTGAGCGGCCCTAGTGGCTGGACGACTTGCGAACCTTGACCCGCACCCGCTCGCGGCTCTTGTCGCGAGTCTTCTCGCGCACCGGGCCGTGATCGTTGGACGAGACCGGCAGGGTCGGGTCGCGGGGGTCGGCCAGGTAGGCGAACAGCCCGGCCACAAGCCCGGTGACCAGCAGCATCGCCGGATACAGCACCGCCAGCGCCACCGACGGCGGCTGATGGGTCAGCGCCCACTGGCTGACGACCACGCCCAGGACGGCGATCACCAGCGCGGCGAGGTTGAAGCCCAGCTTCCGGGACATCGGCGACTCCTTGCATCCGGCCAGAGCCCGGACTGTCGCACGGATCGTCGCGGCGCGGAACGGCCGGTCACAGCGCCCGCGCCCACGCCAGGGCCTCGTCAGCGACTTCCTCCCAGCCCGGCTCGGCGATCAGCAGGTGGGAGCGGCCGCGGAACATGCGGTAGTCGGTTCGCGCCGGCGACCGGCGCTGGAGACGGTAGGCGGCCTTCGACATGTAGGGTGTGATCAGCCGGTCGGCGTCGCCCGCGGTGATCAGCAGCGGCGCGGTGCGGCGCTTCGGGTCGACGCCCGTCCCGAGCCACAGCGCCGCCTGCGCCACCGCGCGGCCCGAGGTCGGGATCACGTAGCTGTCGTAGGCCTCGTCCTGCTGCGCCTTTGGGGCGGCGTTGGCGTAGCGGGCGCCAAAGCGTTCGCGGGAGAAACGATAGGGCCGGCTCCAGCCGTTCCAGCGCGCGATGATCGGCAGGGCCGCGGTCAGGGTGGTCGGGCCGTGGACGACGCCGGCGATCGGCGCGGGGTTGAGGGCCACGCCCGCCACGCCGACGCCGCGGTCGAGCAGCAGCTGCACGAACAGGCCGCCGAAACTGTGCCCGACCAGCAGCGGCGGCTCCGGCAGGGCCTCGACGTACGCCTGCAGCCCGTCGACGATCTCGCCGATCGTCAGCCTCCCCAGCGCTCTGGGCGGCTGCCGGTTCAGCTGCTCGGCCGTCGCGCCCTGCAGGACCCGCCAGGTCGGGGTGTGCACCCTGTAGCCGGCCGCCTCGTAGCGCGCCTTGAACGGCGCCCAGCTCTCCGTCGTCACCCACAGCCCGTGGATGAGGACGATGGTTCTGGTCGCGAGGAGGCCGGCCATTCGCGTCAGGCCGCCTGGATCCAGCCGAGCACATCGGCCGCGACCTGCTCCCAGCCCGGCTCGCCGAGCAGCATGTGCGAGTGGTCCTTGAAGACGAGGTAGTCGGTGCGGCCGGGAGCCTTCTTCTGGATGTTGTAGATCTGCCTGGCGACGAACGGGGTGACGGTGCGGTCGCGCTCGGCGGCGGTGATCAGCAGCGGCACGGTGCGACCCTTCACGTCGACCTTGTTGCCGATATTGAGCGCGGCCTGGTGGAAGATCTTGCCCGGGGTCGGAACCACGAGCCGGTCGTACTCGCGCTTCTGCAGCTCGGGCGGCGCGCCGTTGGCGAAGTTGGCGACAAAGCTCTTCCACGGCAGGGTGTAGGGCCTGTTCCAGCCGTTCCAGCGGAAGACCAGCGGCGCGGCGCCGGCCAGCGATTGAGGCCCGGCGATGACGCCGGCGATCGGCCCGGGGCTGATGCCGACGCCGCCGGCGGTGATGCCGCGGTCGATCAGCAGCTGGACGAACAGGCCGCCGAAGCTGTGGCCGATGACGATCGGCTTTTCCGGCAAGGCGGCGATGAAGGCCGCATAGGCGTCGGTGATGGTCTTCAGGGACATGCCGCCCAGCGCCTTGGGCGGGTTGGCGCGAAGCGCGGCCGCCGTTCCGGTGTCCAGCGTCGGCCAGGCCGGGGCGTGGCAGGTGAAGCCTGCCGCCTCGAACGGCTTGCGGAAGTCGTCCCAGCACCCGGGCGTCATCCAGGCGCCGTGGACGAATACGATGGTCTTGCTCTGAATGGCCATGGTCTGGCTCCCCAACCCGATGTGTCGAGCCAGGCTAGCGCCGATCACCGTTCGCTGAACCCTATACGTCGCGACCCGCGCGCCTATACCTAGGGATGACCGCCCGACAGGCGCCGCCCGGACGCCTTGCGGCGTGCTTGCGGGAAGACGCGGCGTGCGCCACCGTCGAAGTCATGAGCACGCGAAAGTTTCTCGTCATCGCCGACGACAGCGCCGAATTCCAGGCGGCGCTGCGCTACGCCTGTCGCCGCGCGCGGTCGACGGGCGGACACGTGGCGCTGCTGCGGGTGATCGAGCCGGCGGTGTTCGAGCACTGGTCGGGCGTGCGCGAGGAGATGGAGCGTCAGGAAAGGGCCGAGGCCGAGTCCCTGCTTCAGAAGCTGGCGGAACAGGTGATGGCCGAGACCGGCCAGCCGCCGGAGTTCCTCATCAAACACGCCGAAAACACCAAGAGCGCCGTCCGTTCGGTGATCGCCGGAGACCCCGACATCAAGATCCTGGTGCTGGCCGCCGCGGCCGGCGGACGCGGACCTGGGCCGCTGGTCTCCTCGATCGCCAAGGACGGGGTCAACTGGGGCGCCCGCAAGCTGCCGGTGACCGTGGTGCCGGGCGACCTCACCGACGAGGAGATCGCCGACCTGGCCTAGTCGTGGGATCCCCGAATGCAGAAGGGCGCAGCCGACCGGCCGCGCCCTTTTCCATCTCCGGTCGTGACGGAGCGCCTAGCCGCGCAGCTTGCGGGTCAGGGCTTCCAGGTCGCGGGACAGCTGGGGATCGTCGGCCTTGAGGGCCTCGATGCGGCGGACGGCGTGCAGGACGGTGGTGTGGTCGCGGCCGCCGAAGCGCCGGCCGATGTCGGGCAGCGAACGGGTGGTCAGCTGCTTGGCCAGCCACATCGCAGCCTGGCGGGGACGGGCGACCGAGCGGTTGCGGCGCTCGGAGATCAGGTCCGCCTGGCGCAGGCCGAAATGCTCGGACGTGGCCTTCTGGATGTCGTCGATGGTGATGCGCTTCTCGGCGCCGCGCAGGTGCGGCCGCAGGATT
>JAZJXN010000134.1:0-7079 GCA_040390885.1 Pseudomonadota bacterium
AGCTTCGCTGGTCACCCTCCCCGCGAAGCGGGGAGGATTACCGGTGTTGGATCAGAACTGGATCTTCACCGAGGCGCGGTAGGTCTGGCTTTCGACGTCGTCGCGACCGACCGTGGTGTCGGCGGCCACCGAGACCTTGACCATGTCGTCGCCGGCGCTGAGGCCGAAGCCGATTTCGCCCCAGTTGTCGTCTTCACTGGCGAGGGCGAAGGTCACGTCCGGGCCGACGCCGCCGACGAAGTTGGCGCGGACGCCGGTGGCGTCGTCACCGCCCGCGAGCACGTAGTTCAGGGTCACCCAGGGCTTGATCGTGTCCGACTTGCCGGCGATGGCGACGCCGAAGCGGCCCTCGTAGGTGGTGACGTCGTCCCGCTGGAAGCGCAGGGCCGGGCCGCCGCCCCGCTCCTCGGTCGGGTCGTAGCCGATGTGGGCCACGCGCAGCGATGCGATCGGCGAGAGCGTGAACTTCGCGGCGTCGACGGCCTGGTAGGCGACGCCGACCTCGCCGGTATAGGTGGTTGCCTTGTCCGAGGTGCGCAGGTCGAAGACCGCCGGACCGACCACCGCGAGGCGGCGCGTGTTGCTGTCGAGTCGGCCGGCCGTGAGCTGACCGTTCAACGACCAGCCCTTGCCGAGGTCGTAGGAGCCGTAGAGGGCGGCCTGGTAGAGGTTGCCCTCGGCCGTCTGCGGCATCCCGCTGGTCTCGCCGGACAGATCGGCATAGGCGAGGCCGCCGCCGACGACGGCACGATCGCCGATCGACATTTCCATGCCCGCGGCGACGAAGAAGCCGTCGAAATCGTCACGGCCGCCGCCGACCGCGCTGGGCATCGGGGCGCTGTCGCCGGTGATGTAGCCGCCGGCCAGATAGCCGCTCAGCTGATCCGGCAGGGCGCCCTCGAAGACCGTGGTCTCGCTGGCGTCGGTGGTGACTGTCTCGCCGCCGTTCTCGAACGAGCCGAGCGCCAGCGAGGCCAGCTGCACCGGCTTGCCGATCACCGCGAAGCTGCCGCCGCCGGCAGCGCGCGGCGAGGTCAGACGATCGCGATAGAAGCGCGACAGACCGTCGAGCGCCGCCTTGCCCAGGGCGCCCTTCAGAGTCTCCGCGCGCGGGGCCAGCCCCTCGAGGGTGGCGCCGATGAAGTCGGCGTCGCCGAGGTCGAGAACGCTGTAGATGTCCTCGTACTGGTCGTACTGGATGCGGTTCTGATCGAGCAGCTGGGCGTAGGCCTGTTGCACAGGCGTATTGGCGACCACGTCGGCGTAGGCCGCGGCGTCGAGCGTCATCTGCACCGAGGTCTCGGTGTAAATCAGCCGCGGGATCAGGATCGCACTGATCGCGCCCGGGGTCCCGAAGGCGCCGGTGACGCCGCCCTCGGCGGTCAGGAAGGTGTAGGTGTCGCCGAACTGCGGCGTCACGCCGGCGGCGGCGCCGAAGGCGACGAGGCCGCCGACATTGGCCTGTCCGTCCAGCGGCGCCCCCTCGTTGAACTGGGTCGCGGCGACCGCCACCCGATCCGACGAGCCGTTGGGGCCCAGATCGATCAGCAGGGCGCTGCCCGACGCCAGCACCAGGTTGCCCTGGAAGTTCAGGGTCCCGACCGTACCGGGCGTGCCCGGCGCGATCACGCCGGCCATGTTGGTGAAGAACGGCGTTGTGATGGTGCCGCGGCCGCTCAGGCCGCCGGTCATCATGAAGAAGTCGCCCGGGGTCGTCAGTGACCCGTCGACCTGCAGGCTGCCGGTCAGCTGGTTGATGTCGATGTTGCTGGTCAGCGAGCCCGTCGAGGTGATCACCAGGCCCGCGCCGACACCGGCGAGGGTCAGGCGGTCGATGGTCACGGCGGTGTCCAGGGTGGTCGTGCCGGTCGCCGCCAGGGTCACGTCATAGTAACGCGGCGGCGTGGTGGTCAGCCGGTCGCCATCGGTGTTGTTGGGCACAAAGCCGCTCGCGCCGGGCAGGCCGTTCTCGACCGTCGCCGCTGGCAAGGCGGCGGCGCTCACGCCTCCGCCCGGAGCCTGGGGCGTGGCGGTCCCGCCGAGCGAGCCCGCCGAGACGGTGGCGGAACCGGAGCCCGCGGTGCCGATCGGCCTCGGACCGGAGGTGACTTCTCCCGTGGCGACATTGACGCAGTCGCTGAAGCCGCTGCTCTCGAAACAGGCCTCACCGAACTTGCCGTCCGTCCCGGCGGGGCCTTCGCCCGGCTCGGTCGGGACGCCGTTCACCAGCTGACCGTCGGGACCGATGATCTGGTAGTTGGGGTCGAGCTCGCTGACCCAGTGGGTCGGATCGGTCCAGGCGCCGTCGCCCGCGAGCGCCGAGACGTAGCGGTACGGATTGTTGGCCGCGATCCAGTCCCAGTAGAGGTAGAGCGGCTGGTAGAAGGACGCGGTGCCGTAGCCGTTGGGCGGCTGGCCGTTGAAGAAGCGGGTGTAGCCGCCTGACAGGGTGCCGATGATCACCGGCTTGTCGAAGGTGTCGTCGAGGATCAGCGGGCCGCCCGAGTCGCCGGAGGCGGTGATGCCTTCATTCGGCGTGGCGTTGTCGCGCCAGGCGTTGAAGTCGAACGGACTGGCCTCGGCGGTGCCGCGGCGGGGATCGTCGAAGTCGATCCAGTAGACGTTCTGCGGCAGTACGCCCGAGGCGCCGCCGAACAGGAAGGCCTCGAAGTCGTCGATCGAGGCCAGCCCGCCGAGCATGTTCTCGGCCAGGCGGCGGCGGTAGTCGATGCCCCCCGTCGATCCCGTCTCGGCCGACCCGTTGTTGCCGTAGCCGGAAAGGACGACGTGGTAGCCGGTGCCTTCCGCGCCGCCGGGCGTCGCGGGCAGGGCCGAGAACAGCATCGACCAGGTCGGGATGCCCGTGGCGGCGGTGTCCAGCGAGGCCATGGCGACGTCGCCATAGAGGAAGCTCGCCGCGTCCGGCTCGAGCGAGGCCGGGTGATAGACGACCGAGTTGGCGTTGTAGAAGTAGTTGGCCTTGTTGGTCTGGTACTGGCCGGGGCCGGGCAGAAACCACTCGCGCACCGCGGGTCGGTTGACGTTCGAGAAGCCGAAGCCGATCGGCTTGCCGCCCGAGGCGGCGCCGTAGTTGGTGGCGGGCTCGTCGTTCACGCAGTGGGCGGCGAAGACCACGGTGCGGGGATTGACCAGCGACACCGTACAGAGGCCGATGAAGCCGTTCTGCTGGTCGACGATCATCTGGCCGACGCCGGTGATCTCGACGGGATCGACCGCGGTTGCGGGCGTGCCTGGTTCGGAGATCACGATCTGCGGCTCGCGCACGAAGTCCGCGCCGCTGACGAGGCCCTGGGCCTCGCGGACGACGTCGCCGCTGTTGATGACCGCGGCTTGCGCGCCTGTTCCCGCGGCCACCGCGAGACAAACGCCCGCGACCGAACCCAGCAGGTTCGCGCGGCCCATCACCCCGAGAACTCTGCCTTTTCTGGTATTGCTCATGGTCTCACCCCTGAAAGCTTTCAGAGACCGTCGATCAACCATTTCCGCATGGCAAGGGTCTTCGTGCCACGATCGCGTCACAATCTCAGGCTGCTGCCAAATTGTCGCGGTCGTGCGTCGGGAGGCCGACTCTAGCGGGCCGTCCAGCGGGGCGCGCGCTTCTCGCCCCAGGCGGCGACGCCCTCGCGGCGGTCGGCGGTGGGGGTGAGTTCGTCGTACGCGGCCAATTCCACGGCGACCGAGTCGGCGCCGGCGAGGACGGCCGTGTCACGCAGGGTGCGGCGGATGTTGCGCACCGACAGCGGGGCGTTGGCGGCGATCTTCCGGGCGGTGGCGACGGCCTCCTCGACCAGGCTGCCGGCCTGGCAGACGCGGTTGACGACGCCGAAGGCTAGCCCCTCGGCGGCGGTGATCGGATCCCCGGTCAGCAGGATCTCGCGGGCCCGGCGATCACCGGCGGCCCGGGCGAGGTTCGGCGCGCCGCCGAGGCCCGGCATGATGCCGAGTTTCACTTCCGGCAGCGCGAACCGCGCCCCTTCGGCCGCGTAGATGAAGTCGCAGTTCAGGGCGATCTCGAAGCCGCCACCGTAAGCCGCCCCGTTGACCGCACAGATCACCGGGATCGGCAGCGCGACGAGCGCGTCGCGCATGGCCTCGAACAGACGGTGCTGCGCGACCCACTGCGCGTCGGTCATGCCGTCGCGTTCCTTGAGATCCGCTCCGGCGCAGAAGATCTTCTCGCCGGCGGCGGTCAGCACCACGGCGCGCACGTCGCCAGGAGCGGCGGCCAGACCCTGCCACAGGGCGAGCAGTTCCTCGGCCATCCGCGTCGACAGCGAATTGCCGGCCGTCGGGCGGTTGAGCGTGACCGTCAGCACGCCGTCGGCGCTGTCGGTGAGAAGGGTGTCGTAGGCGGGCTCGGTCATGCGCAAGGGATAGCGGGCCCTCTTCGCACTGTCATCCCGGACGCCCCCGTGGACGATCCGCGATCCGGGACGACGCTGCGAATGCAGGGGGCGTCACACCCTCGCTTCGCGGCTCAACCGGAACAGCTCGGTCTGATCCTCGACGACCTCGACCGACAGGTGGTGTTCGGTCTCCTCGAGACGGGCCAGCGCCAGCTCTCGCGCCCGGCTCTCGTCGCGCACGGTCACCAGCTGCAGCGTCGGCACGCTGTAGCGCCGGTCGTGGATGTAGAAGGAGAAGGTTCTCATGGGCACGCCCCAATTCCGCAGCTAGGACGGGAGGACACAGTCTCTCTGGCGCCGACGGTCTGATACGCTTCGACGCTGTAAACACCCTACGCGACCTGGGGCCTTGGCCCCATTGAATAGAGTGGAGAACACGAAAATCTGTAACCTCCGTCGAGCATCCGACGCTGCCTTGGGGGATCGACCCCGCGCCGTCCCGAACGAGACAAGACCATGACCGATACTCTGGAAGCCTTTGTCCGCGGCCTGCCGAAAGCTGAGCTGCACCTGCACATCGAGGGCAGCCTCGAGCCGGAACTGATGTTCGCACTGGCGCGCCGCAACCGCATCGACCTGCCGTTCAAGTCGGTGGAGGAAATCCGCGCGGCCTATGCCTTCTCCAACCTCCAGGACTTCCTCGACATCTATTATCAGGGCGCGGGGGTGCTGCAGACCGAGGAGGACTTCCAGGACCTGACGATGGCCTACTTCCGCCGGCTGCACGCCGACGGCGGGGTCCATGCAGAGATCTTCTACGACCCCCAGACGCACACGGACCGGGGCATCCCCTTCGCCGTCGCCGCTGACGGCATCCTCGCCGGCATGGCTCAGGCCGAGGCGGAGTTGGGGATCACATCCAAGCTGATCATGAGCTACCTGCGCCATCTGGACGAGGCGGCGGCGTTCGAGACGCTCAGGCAGGCCGAGCCCTACCTCGACCGCTTCGTCGGGGTGGGCCTTGATAGCGGCGAGGTCGGCCATCCGCCGTCGAAGTTCGCGAGGGTGATGAAGGCGAGCCGCGAGCGCGGGCTGCTGATCAATGTCCACGCCGGCGAGGAGGGACCGCCCGCCTATGTCTATGAAGCGCTGGATATCCTCGGCGTCGACCGTATCGACCACGGCAACCGGGCGCTCGAGGACCCGGTCCTGACGCAGCGGCTGGTCGACATGGGCATCACCCTGACGGTCTGCCCGCTGTCCAACCTCAGCCTGTGCGTGGTCGATGACCTGAAGGATCATCCGATGAAGCGGATGCTCGACCTGGGGCTGAAGGCCACCTGCAACAGCGATGATCCGGCCTACTTCGGCGGCTATGTCGCCGACAACTACATCCGCACGGCGAGGGCCCTGGGGCTGACGCGGGCGGAGATTGTGACGCTGGCGCGGAACAGCTTCACCGGCTCGTTCCTGCGCGAGGAAGAGAAGGCGAAGCACCTCGCGGCGCTGGACGCTTACGTCGTGGCCTGAGGCCTGGAACGGATGTCACCCCGGATGTCCGTCGGACGTCCGGGGCGACAGTGCTGGATCAACCGGGGACACGGACCTTGCGGGTCCATGTCCCCGTCTGTGACTAGCCCGTGATCCGGTAACGGCCGCGGCTGTCCGGGCAGACCCGGACATAGCGGTAGTCGGTGCGGCCGCCGTACTCGGTGGGCGCGGCCGCGAGACGGCAGCCACGACGGCTGTAGTCGTTGGACGCATAGCCGCGGCCCTCACGGTTGGCTTCGCGGTACGAGATCGTCTGGTCGCGGCTGTACCAGTAGCCGGTGTCGTCGCACTTGGCGGTGCTGCGGCCAATGCTCCCGCCGAGACCGCCGCCGACCAGGGCGCCGAGCACGGCGCCTTCGGTCCTCACGCCGCCAGCGGCCACGTTCGAGCCGATCGCCGCGCCGGCCAGGGCGCCGATGATGGCGCCGGCGGCGGTGCGGCCGTCCTTGTTGCTCTCGCAGGGACTGTCGCGATAGGCCGAGTAGTAGCTGTTGTCGTAGTAGGACGTGTCGCGGCCGTAGCCCTCCGCGCCGCGGGCGGGCTCATAGCGCCAGTCGCCGTACTTGCGGACGTAGGCGCCGCGGCCGTAGCGGCGGTCGTAGGCGCGCTGGTCGCGCAGCCACCGATCGTGGCGGGCCTGATAGTCGGCGCCACGCGGACGATCGACGCGGGCGTCGACGACGTAGGGATCATAGCGCCACTCGCCGTACTGGCGGACGTAGGCGCCGCGACCGTAGCGGCGGTCATAGGCGTCCTGGTCGCGCAGATACTGGTCGCGCTTGGCCTCGTAGGCCCGGCGCTGGGCGTCGTAGTCTTCGCGGCGATCCTGGTAGGCGCTTTGCTGGCGCTGATAGTCGCGCTGCTGCGATTGGTACTCGTCCCAGCCCGGAGGATTGCTCTGGGCGATGGCGGCGCCGGCGGCCAGCGCCATGACGCCCGCGGCCGTGGCCGCGATCAGTTTCGTTTTCATCGGTTCGCTCCGTTTCCTCAGTCGTTCAACAGAGCGAAGAACGGTCTCCCGCTTCCCTTCGACGCTCTCTCAAGAGCGCCCTCCCCCGAGTACAGCAACAGAACGCCGCCGCCTGTTAACGGTTGCAGAGGGGGATGGAGGGGGCATGCCTCCCGCCGGGTGCGTGTCCCCCCGTCAGATCAGCGCGTCCC
>JAZJXN010000135.1:0-4999 GCA_040390885.1 Pseudomonadota bacterium
TCCTGCTTCTTCCAGCGCGCGGACCGGAACAGCGCGCCGAGCACCGGCACGTCGCCGGCCCAGGGGATCTGCCGCGCCGTGTTGGCGTAGTCCTGCTGGAACAGGCCGGCGATGGCGAAGGTCTCGCCGTCCTTCAGCTCGATGGTGGTGCCGGCGCGGCGGACCAGCAGGCTCGGCACATCGACGCCGCTGAGCCGTAGGTTGGCGCGGGTGTCGAGCTGGCTGACTTCGGGAGCGACCTTCAGGCGGATCAGACCGCTGTCCTGCACGGTGGGCGTGAATTTCAGCGTCACACCGAACGGCTTGTAGACGATGGTGATGTCGCCCTGGCCGCTGGGCACCGGATAGGGGAACTCGCCGCCGGCCAGGAAGGTCGCCTCCTCGCCGGAGATGGCCGCCAGGTTCGGGCGCGCCAGGGTGCGGATGACGCCCTTTTCCTCCAGCGCCTGCAGGGTCGCCTCGATCGACAGGCTGCCGATGTTGGTGCTGACGGCCAGCGTCCCCTGGGCGGCGGTGACGCCGATCAGGCCTGAGCCCGAGCCGAACACGATGCCGGAGTTGTTCTGGGCCGAGATGTTGACGCCGAAGTCCTTCAGCGCCGTCCGACTGGCCTCGACGATACGCACCTCGAGCATCACCTGCTGGGCGGCCTCGACGGTCAGCTCGGAGCTGACGCCGGCTGGCGCGTAGCGTTCGGCGATGCCCTTGGCGCGGTTGGCGACGGAGGTGGTCGAGACCTGTCCCGACAGCATCACGCCGCCGGCCAGGGCCGAGACCCGGATCGGCTCGCCCGGCAGGGCGGAGGCGAGGTCGGACTGCAGCGATTCCAGATCCTGGCCGACGCGTACGTCGATGACCTCGATCAGCCGGTGCTCGCGGTCGTAGACGAGGATGTTGGTGGTCCCGAGGGTCTTGCCGCGGACGTACACGGAGCGATCGGTGTTGGCGACGATGTTGGCGATGTCGGGCTGCGCGACGACGATCTCGCCGGCGCCGGCCATCAGCCGGAAGGCCGCCGACTTGTCCTTGGGCACGGTGATGACGCGGCTGGGCGCCATCTCGCCGATCAGGCTCTGGGACACGAAGGCCTGGGCGGACGCCGAGGCGGGAATGGCGACGGCGAGAAGACCGGCGGCGAGCAGGGCGATCCGGCGCATGATCAGCCTCCCGTCCGTTCGGAGGGAACGCTGATGACGTCGCGCTTCTCGCCCTGGGTGATGACCAGGCCGCGGCCGGCGGAGGCGGCGGGGCGGGCGGGGGCGGATGCGGCCCGACGCGGCGCGGCGGCGGGCGGACGGGCGCCGACCCAGCCGCCGTTGAGCGTCGTCGGCTTGAGGTCAGCGATCTCGACGGCGCCGGTGCGGCGCAGGGCCAGCGACAGGGTCCCGGCTTCCTGCGCCACGGCCAGCTTGCCGGCGTCGAGGACATTGACCTCGAGCGTCGCGGTCTTGGGCGAGAACTTCTCGGTCGAGGCCGGGTCGGCGACCATGTCCATGCCAAGGACGTGGACGTTCTGGATCACCATCGAGGAGACGAAGATCTTGCGGCCGCCGGACTCGCCCTCGACGGCGCCGCCGCTCTCGCCGACGTCCTGGGTCAGCAGCACGTCGACGCGGTCGCCCGGCAGCACGTGGCCGCCCCCGCCGGCGACGTCGTTGACCTTGATGGTGTAGGCCCGCATCCCCGGCGCGATGACGGCGGCGACGGACGGCTTGAAGCCGGCGCCGCTGATCTTCGAGGGCAGGATCGGCTCCCGCGGCGCCAGGGCGGCGAGCGTCACAGGCGCGCCGTCATCCAGCGCGACCACCTGGTCAATGGTGGTGTAGGCGCCCTCGGGCACGGCGTCGGCCGGCATGCGGATGAGGGTGAGATCCTTGGCCTCGAGCTTCTGGCCGTAGGCGACCGCCGCCTTGGAGGCGACCACGGCGGTCAGCTTGATCGAGGGCGAGGCGGCGGCGGCCTGCGATGGTCCGGACTGCGCGTTCGGCAGCCAGACCTTGGCGACGAACAGCGCTCCGACGCCCAGCAGCGCGGACGCGCCCAGACTGGCGATGGTGGCGACACGCATGAAAGCGAAACCCCCGACACTCGACACCGATACTCGGCGCCGTTCCCCCGTGACCCTGAGGAAAATGCCCGTCTCGCCTTGCGATATGTTCAACGAATACCGTCAACGGCCGTAAACCATGCGGCTGCCGTCAGTGTCCCCAGGTGCAGACGGGACTCACGCCCTCGCTATACTCGGCTTCCTTTCGCCGGATCACGACGGGGTCGCGGGGCTTGCCCTCCTCGCCGTCGCCGATAACGTGGGTATCGAGGGGGCCGGGCATGGGGTGGCTAAAGGAAGTCCTGTCGGCGGCCAGGGTCGCGGCGGTTGTGGTGCTGCTCGGTGCGGCGATCGCGACGCTCGATCCAATGGGCCTCGACGACGCGGCGGACCGGCACAGCGCCGACGTCATCGCCCGCATGACCGCGCCCTACTACGCCGACAAGACCGCGCCCCTCGGCCGCTCGAAGATCACCGCCGTCGAGATCAGCGACGCCACCCTCCGCGAGATGGCCATCGACTGGCCCGCGCCGCGCGGCTTCTACACCGACCTGCTGAGGACCCTCGCGCCGGCCGACGGGACCGGTCCGGCGGCGATCTTCCTCGACTACATCCTGCTGACCGACCTCGGAAAGCCCGAGGAGCACCGCGTCTTCATCGCCACCGTGCGCGAGGTGACCCGCGCGCGTGAGTGGGAAGGCGACCCGGGCTGCCGCGACACGCCGCTGGCCAAGATCCAGTGCATCGTCAGGGCCGGCGGCACGCCGGTGATCCTCGGCAAGCCCTATCCCCCCGACGTCTGCGCCGCCGGCCTGGGCGACGACCTGGCGCCGTTGATGGCGCTGGAGCAGTCCGCGGTCGTAGTCCCGCTCGGCTGGCCCCAGGCCGGCGAGCGGGCGACGCCGGTTCTGACCCGGCTGAGCTACATGCTGCACCTCAACGGGACCTACGGTCGCGAGCGCGGCGAGGAGATTCTGAAGAGCTGCCGCCAGCTGCAGCCGATGATCCGCGACGGCCGGCACAGAGAAGCCGCGCCGTTCGACGCGGACAGCAGACCGATGACCTGGTGGGGCGTGCCCAAGTACGATCTCACGCCCGCCGGGGCGATGTTCGCCGCCCTGTGCCGGGGACGACGAGCGGCCGACGGCTCGCCTCTGGCCGTCTGCAACGACCTGATTGGCGCGGACGGCAAGCTGCACTGGCTCGGCCCCGAGGCGTCCGCGGTCACCTGGGGATCCGTTCCCGATCCGGCCTTCCTCGACCTGCGCGCAGCGATCTACGAGGACGCCGCGGACCATGACGCCCCCTGCCGCGCGGAACGGACCGGCGTCGGCCGCATGATGATGCTGGGCTGGCGGCAGCTGACCTCCGCGATCGGCGACGGCGTGGCGGCGGTGCAGGTCCCCTGCCCCTACCATCCGACCTTCGACTACGGGATGCTGAGCACCGAGCTGGCGGAGGACTCCGAGCGGGCCCGGCTGATCCGCGAGCGCTACATCGCCGGTCGCGTGATCGTCGTCGGCGCGGCCATGGTCGCGAGCACCGACTGGACCGACACCGTGGTCAACGGTCGCCTCGCCGGCGTCCACTACCACGCCATGATGCTGGACAATCTCGTCGAGCACGGGGCGGCCGTGCTGCGCGCGCCGCCGGCGCTGTTCCCGCCCGACAATCCGCTCTCGAGCCTGAACATCGACTGGGGCGAGATGCTGGAGTTCGCCACCGCCTTCCTGGTGGTGCTGGTCGTCGAGCTCGGGCGGCGACGCATGGAACGCCGCGAGCGGCGCGACGGCCGGGCCCTGCTCTGGGTCATCGGCGTGTTCGTCTGGGCCGGCGTCCTGATGACCGTGGCGACCGCGATCACCATCAGCCTGCACTGGAAGCCGGTGAACATCATCGGCCTGTTCACCCTGACGCTGGTCGACGCCGCCGCCAGCTTCTGGAGCATCGCCGGCCTCACCTGGGTGGTCAGCACCGGTTGGCTCGGCGCCCGGACGCAGGGCCGGCGCGCCACGCGTCTGGCGACCAACGTTATCTTACGGCTTGCCAGTCGCGCGGGCATGCTTTTCTCTTCTCTCCGGAAGACTTCGCGGCCCTCACAACCGGAAGACGGCGACGCGCCGGTCCGGGCTGAAGGGCCGGGGGCTGTCGGGCCGCACGGAGAGCGATCGTCATGAGTAGAGTTGTTTCCCGCGCCGCGTCGCGCCTGCTCGGCGGACTCGCGGCCGCAGGCCTCCTGACCGGGACGGCGATAGCGGCGGAGGCCGTCCAGTTCCCCGGCGCCAAGGTCGCGGTGTTCAAGGACGCCGAGTGCTTCGACAAGAAGGCGGATGTCGCCGTCAATCCGACCCTGCTCGGGGCCACGCGCGGGAAAACCACCGCGTCCTGCGTCACGGTCAAGGTCGGAGCGGTCGAGTATTACGTGCTGCCCTCGGCGATCAAGCCGCCGGCGGGCTGCACACAGGCCCGCAAGGCGGCCTCGGGACCGCAGGCGACCACCTACGGCGCCCAGGGGGCGTCCTCGTGCCCCGGAAAATAGGCCGCAAGGCCGCACTCGCCGTCGTCGGCCTGGCCATGCTGCTCGCGGCCGGCGCGGCGGCCCAGACCCCGCCGCCGGCCTTGACCGCCCAGTGCGCGGCGGCCGGCACGGCGGTTGGCGCGGTTCCCAAGAAGGGCGTCATGAGCGGCCTGAGCGGCGGCCTTCGGGCCGGCGGCTCGACCATGTTCGACCGCTTCTCGATCAGCGGAAGGAGCGGCGCGTTCCTGTGCTCCAAGGAGGCCGCGGCGCGGCGGGCCATCGACCGAGTCGCCGCCCCCGCCCCAGTCAACGAGATTAACCGGCGGCGGCCCCGGCGATTGAAACCGCGCCGGAACACCCGCTCAGAACTGTTTCGCCACGTTGGCCCAGAAGGCCTCGCCGCACGGCTGGCAGAAGAGCGCGAGCGTGTCCTT
>JAZJXN010000136.1:0-5650 GCA_040390885.1 Pseudomonadota bacterium
GGGGATCGTCAAGACCATCGAATGGACCAATCCCCACGCCTGGATCGAGCTCAACGTCGCCAGCCCGGCCGGCAAGACCACCCAGTGGAGCGTCGAGCTCGACAGCCCCAATGTGCTGCGGCGGCATGGCTGGCAGGTGGGCGAGATCAAGGCCGGCGACCGCCTGACCATCGTCCTGCACCCGATGCGGGACGGCCGCCCCGGCGGCGCCTATGTCTCGGTTCTCCTCGCCAGCGGCAAGGTTCTGGGCCGCGGCGGCGCGCCGACGCCGGGCGCCTGACCGCAAACCTGATTTCCTTTTGCGCCCGCGCTTGCCACGCCCCGGCGGCACGGCTATACCCCGCGCCCTTAGAGCGCCTATTCCGCGGTAGCTCAGTGGTAGAGCAGCCGGCTGTTAACCGGCTGGTCGTAGGTTCGAATCCTACCCGCGGAGCCACCTTCAGTCTTCCCGACATCGCCAGGCGAGTCCGGTGCTACACTGCGCCGATGAGCACGTACGGCTTCGTCCTGTTCGACACCGGCATCGGCCGTTGCGCCGTCGTCTGGACCCAGCGCGGCATCGTCGGATCACAGCTTCCCGAGCCCGACGACGCGTCCGCGAAGGCTCGGCTGCTCAAGCGCTTCCCCCGAGCGACCGAGGCGACGCCGCCGGCCGAGATCCACAAGGCTGTCGAAGGTGTGATCGCCCTGCTTTCGGGACAGCGCCGGGACCTCCAGGACATCGCGCTCGACATGAGCGAGGTGACCCCGTTCCAGCAGCGGGTCTACGCCGTCGCCCGCACCATTCCGCCCGGTGAGACCGCGACCTATGGCGAGATCGCCCAGCGGATGGGCGAGCCGCGCGAGGCGGCGCGGGCGGTTGGCGAGGCCATGGGCCGCAACCCCTTCCCGATTCTGATGCCCTGCCACCGGGTGCTGGGCGCCAACGGCAAGCCCGGCGGCTTCAGTGCGCCCGGCGGGCTCGGGACAAAGCTGAAGATGCTGCAGATCGAGGGCGCGAAGGTCGGGGAGACCCCGACGCTGTTTGACGAACTGCCCTTGGCGGTAAAGCCACGCTGACCGGGACATGAACCGTCTTCGGTACGTGTCCCCCTTGGTGATCCGCATGCAGGGACACGCACCCTTCGGAATGCATGTCCCGGACGCACTAGTCCACCGCGACCGTGTAGTTCAGGGCCAGCCGCCCGCCATCCGGGTAGATGGTCTGTCCGGTCATGTAGCTGGCGTCTTCGCTGGCGAGGAACACCGCCACGCGACCGATCTCCTCGGGCTCGCCGAAACGCTTCAGCGGCGTGCGGGCGAGGACGCCCTTCCTGGCCGCCTCGTCCTTCATCACGCCCTTGAGGATGTCGGTGGCGATGGTGCCTGGGCCGATCGCGTTGACGCGGATGCCGTGCTCGGCGAGCCCCAGGGCCATGGTCTTGGTCAGCTGGTTCACCGCGCCCTTGGAGGTCACGTAGGGGACCTGCCCCGGGATCGCGAGCACGGCGTTGATCGAGCTCATGTTGATGATCGAGCCCGGCTTGCCGGCCGCGACGAGCGCCTGGGCCACGGCCTGGCCGATCATGAAGACGGCGCGGACGTTGACCGCCAGCACCGCGTCGAAATCCTCCAGCGTCGAGGTGAGGATGTCGCCCGGCTTGAGAATCCCGGCGTTGTTGACCAGCACATCGATGACGCCCAGCGCCTCGCCGGCCTGCGCCACCGCGGCCCGGGCCGCGACGGCGTCGGAGACGTCGCAGGGAATCGCCACGGTCCGGCGGCCGGTCTCGGCGGCGATGGCCTCGGCGGCGGTCTTCACGCCCGCGGCGTCGAGATCGACCAGCGCCACGTCCGCGCCTTCCCGGGCGAAGGCTTGGGCGCAGGCTAGGCCGATGCCGTGGGCCGCGCCGGTGACCAGCGCCTTGCGGCCCTGCAGCCGCATCACCAGACGCCCGTGTTCTGCATCGAGGCCCAGGGTTCGGCCGGCGGGAGGTTGGGTCCCTTCTGCAGCAGCTCGATGGAGATGTTGTCCGGCGAGCGGACGAAGGCCATGTGACCGTCGCGCGGCGGCCGGTTGATCGTCACGCCGCCGTCGAGCAGCCGCTGGCAGGTGGCGTAGATGTCGTCCACCGCATAGGCGAGGTGACCGAAGTTGCGGCCGCCTTGATAATCCTCGGTGTCCCAGTTGTAGGTGAGCTCCACGGTCGGCGCCCGCTTCTCGCGGGCAGCGTCGACATCGTCGGGGGCGGCCAGGAAGACCAGGGTGAAGCGGCCGCCCTCATTGTCGACCCGCGACACCTCGGCGAGGCCCAGCTTGTTCACGTAGAAGTCGAGCGAGGCGTCGAGGTCCTTCACCCGGACCATGGTGTGCAGATAGCGCATGCGAGACTCCTCAGGTGACCTTGGCGCGAATTCGATAGACGGGGTCGTCATAGGCCCGCGACGTCATCACTTCCACCAGCAGATCGGCGGCCTTCGCGACTTCGGCGTAGCCCAGCGGCAGCGGCGAGAAGCCGAATCGCATGACGTCCGGGGCGCGGAAATCGCCGACCACCCCGCGGGCGATCAGCGCCTGGACGATGGCGTAGGCGTCGGGGTGCCGATAGGCGACGTGGCCTCCCCGGGCCGCCCCGTCGACGGGGCTGATGAGGGCGAGGGTGTCGCCGACCCGGGCGATGAACAGGTCGCCGAGCGCGCGCGCCTTGGCGCCGATCGCGGAGGCCCCGGCCTCGGCCGACAGCGCGACGCCGCACTCGAGTCCCGCGAGGCTCAGGATCGGCGGGGTCCCGCAGGCGAAACGGCCGATGCCAGACGCCGGCTGGTAATCATCAACGAAGGCGACCGGCGCGGCGTGGCCCATCCAGCCCGACAGCGGCGAGACCAGCGCCTGCTGGTGCCGCTCGGCCACGAACAGGAAGGCCGGCGCGCCGGGGCCGCCGCCCAGGTACTTGTAGCCGCATCCGACCGCGAGGTCGGCGTTGCAGCCGTTCAGGTCGACCGCGATGGCGCCGGTGCTGTGGCTCAGGTCCCAAAGCACCAGCGCGCCGATCGCCTGCGCCGCCGCCGTCAGCCGCGCCATGTCCCGCACCCCCGAGGTCTTGTAGTGGGCGTGGCAGAGGACGAGCAGGGCGACGTCCTCGGTCAACGCCGCCTCGATCTCGTCCGCCGCCCGCAGCTCCAGCCGACGCCCTCCGCCCAGCGTGCGCACCGCGCCCTCAAGGATGTAGAGGTCGGTCGGAAAGTCGCCGGGCTCGCTGAGCACCACGCCGCGGCCCGGCCGGGCCTGCATCGCCGCGACCGCGAGCTTGTAAAGATTGGCCGACGTGGAATCGGCGACGATAACCTCGCCCGGCGCAGCACCGACGAGAGTGGCGATGGCGTCGCCGACCCGCGCCGGGGCGTCGATCCAGCCATGGTCGTTCCAGCCGCGGACCAGGCTTTCTCCCCACTCGATCGCGACCGCTGCGCCCAGCCGCGCCCGCGCTTCGGCCGGTGGCACGCCCAGGGAATTCCCGCACAGATAGATCACCCCCGGCGTGTCGACGAACCGGTCACGGAAGCGCGCCAGCGGATCCTGGGCATCGAGCTGCGCGGGGTCTGGGGAGGATTTCATCCGTGACTTATCGGCCGCACCCTGTGGCCTGACCAGCCCGGAAAAGCGGAACATTTCCGGAATTTCATTTGCGAAACCCGTGCAATCGACGATACCGAACAGTGTTCAGATTGAGGGCGGATCTGATGGTGGCGAGGTGTGCGCCAGGTTCGCCGATGCGCTTCGGGGTCGTCGATGAAGTTCAAGAATTCGCACATTGTGGCCGCCGGCATCGCGGGCGCGGTGGTGCTTGTGTTCGTCGTCGGCGGCGTTGTCGCCAGCCTCGGCAAGGACAAGAAGGGGGCCGAGGCGGCGACCGCCACGACGATCCAGGACCCGCTCGTTCAGGTGAGCCTGATCCCGGCGTCCCAACAACCCTACGTCGTGTCCGTGCGCGGCCGCACCGAGGCCAACCGGGCCGTGATCGTGCGCGCGGAGACCGCGGGCCCGGTCTCCGCCACCCCCGCCCGTGAAGGCAGCTTCGTCGCCAAGGGGACGGTGCTGTGCCGCATCTCCACCGACGCGCGCCAGGCCTCGCTCGACCAGGCCCGCGCCATGCAGAAGACCCGCGCCCTCGAGAAGGACGCCTCCGATCGTCTCGCCGCCCAGGGCTACCGCTCGCAAACGCAGGTGCTCGCCGCACAGGCCAACCTCGATGGCGCGACCGCCCAGGTGCGCCAGGCCCAGGTGCTGCTCGACCAGGTCAACATCCGGGCCCCGTTCAGCGGCGTCTTCGACCGGCGCGAGGCCGAGATCGGCACCTATCTGGCGCCGGGCGCCGCCTGCGGGACCATGATCCAGCTCGACCCGCTGGTGATCGTCGGCGACGTCGCCGAGCGCGATGTGGGCAAGATCAACGTCGGCGAAACCGCGACCGCGACACTGGCCTCCGGCGAGATCCTGACCGGCCGCGTGCGACTGGTGGCGCGGGACGCCGACCCGGCCACGCGCACCTATCGCATTGAGATCGAGGCGCCCAATCCGGGGTCGCGCTCGCGCTCGGGGCTGTCGGCCCAGGTGAAGATCGTCACCGGTTCGGGCCCCGCCCATCTGGTGCCGGCCACGGCGCTGGTGCTCGACTCCGCCGGCCGCCAGGGTCTGCGCTACGTCGTCGCCGGCAACCGCGTCGCCTTCTCACCGGTCGTCGTGCTCGACGAGACCCCCGACGGGGTCTGGGTCACCGGCCTGACCGGCGACGCCCGCGTCATCACCGCCGGCCAGTCCTATGTGTCGGAAGGGCAGAAGGTTCGCCTTCCCGCCCCTCCGGCCAGTCGCTAGCGCCAGGGAGATCGCCCCATGATCGCTGCCCTGATCGACGGCGCCATCAAGCGGCGGAAGGTCGTTCTCGGCATCGCCGTGATCGCCTCGCTGTTCGGCCTGTTCACCTACCTGAATCTGCCGCGGGAATCCGAGCCGGACATCACCGTCCCGTTCGTGATGATCCAGGTGCCCTACCCCGGCGTGTCGCCGGAGGATTCCGAACGGCTGCTCGTACGACCGATAGAGCGCGAATTGCAGTCCCTCGAGGGGCTCAAGGAGATGAACGCCGTCGCCATGCAGAACGCGGCGATGGTCTATCTCGAGTTCGAGGTGAACTTCGACAAGGACAAGGTCCTGCAGGACGTGCGGGCCCGGGTCGACATGGCGCGCGGCCGCTTCCCGCCGGACGCGGAAGAGCCGGTGATCATGGAGCAGAACATCAGCGATGATCCCTTCATCGGGATCATGCTGTCGGGCGCCGCGCCCGAGCGCACCCTGTTCAAGACCGCCCAGGAGCTGCAGGACCGGCTCGAAACCCTGCCCGGCGTGCTGCGCACCGAGCTCTACGGCGGCCGCGAGGAGGTGATGGAAGTCACCATCGACCCCGCGCGCATGGAAGCGGCCAATGTCACCGCCTCCGAGCTGGCGGCGGTGATCTTCCGCAACAACCAGCTGGTTCCCGCCGGCAACCTGCAGACTCGCCAGGGCAAGTTCGCCGTCAAGGTGCCGGGCGTGGTCGAGAACCCCGCCGACATCCTCGGGCTGCCGATCAAGAAGAGCGGCGACCGCCTGATCACCATCGGCGACATCGGCGAG
>JAZJXN010000137.1:0-16066 GCA_040390885.1 Pseudomonadota bacterium
GTCAACTGTGGCGCCATTCCCGAGAACCTCGTCGAGTCGATCCTGTTCGGCCACGAGAAGGGCAGCTTCACCGGCGCCTCTGAGAAACACCTCGGCAAGTTCCGCGAGGCCGACGGCGGCACCCTGTTCCTCGACGAGGTCGGGGAGCTGCCGCTCGACATGCAGGTCAAGCTGCTGCGCGCGCTGCAGGAGAGCGAGATCGACCCGGTCGGGGCCAAGCGCTCGGTCCGCGTCGACGTCCGCATCGTCTCGGCGACCAACCGCGATCTCAGCCAGGCTGTGGCCGAGGGCCGGTTCCGTGAGGACCTGTTCTATCGCCTCAACGTCTACCCGATCGAGGCCCCGAGCCTGCGCGAACGCCGCGAGGACGTGCCGGCCCTGGTCGAGCACTTCATCACCCGGTTCAATGTCGAGGAAGGCAAGCGGGTCGCCGGCGCCAGCCAGGAGACGATGTCGATTCTCAGTGGCTTCGACTGGCCGGGCAACGTCCGCCAGCTGGAGAACGCCGTCTATCGCGCCATCGTCCTGGCCGATGCCCCGTTCCTGCAGCCGCACGACTTCCCGGCCATCTCCGGGGTCAAGATCGCGCCCGAGGCCTATACTGGCGAGATCAACGCTCCGACCGCCCAGCAGCTGCTGGCCGAGATCAGCAAGGACGCGCCGGTGCGCATTCTCGACGCCCGCGGTCACGTCCGGCCGCTGGAAGAGATCGAGCGCGACCTGATCCAGCTCGCCATCGAGATCTACGCCGGGCACATGAGCGAGGTCGCCCGCCGGCTCGGCATCGGACGCTCGACCCTGTACCGCAAGGTTCGCGAACAGGGCATCGACGTCGAAGGCGGGCTCGAAGAGGCCTCCTAGGGCCGCAGGTTCCGCTCGAGCGAGGCCATGGTCTCGCGGCAGAGCACCTCGCGGTCGATCCGCTCCGGATCGAGCAGCCACTGCAGCATCACGCCGCGCACCATGGCCATGGTGATCATCGCCTGGGCACGGCAGTCGATGTCCGGCTTCACCTCGCCCCGCGCCTGCCCAATGCGCAGGTGCTTGGAGAGATAGCCGGTCGCGATCCGGTTCAGCGCGGTCATCTCGACCCGGATCGGCGAGTCGCGGACCGAGGCCTCGGCGAACAGCACCTGCACCGCCATCGTCACGCGGTACTGCAGTTCCGACCCCTCGAGCAGCTGGCGGACGGTGATCAGCACCGCCTCCAGCCCTTCGCCGCGCGTCTCCACCGGCGAGGTCTCGTTCACCGACATGTTCAGCAGATGGACGGTCAGGGCGCCGAGCAGGCCGGCCTTGCTGCCGAAGGCCTGGGTCGGCAGGCCGCGGCTGTAGCCCGCCCGCTCGCCGACATCCGACAGCGTAAAGCCGATGCTCTGCTGTTCCGACAGCAGCTCGAAAGCTGCGTCGAGCATCCGGCGCCGCGATTCCTCGCGGCGCTCGGCCTGGCTGCGGCGGACCGGTCGCGCCTGGCCGGCGCCCGGGGTCTGGATCTCGTCGGCAGAGGCCTGGGTCATGCTTCCGTGTCGCGGCGAAGGGTCTTCGCAGCGAGAAGGTAGTGAACGCCGGCCCAGGCGTATACCAGCGAACAGGCGACGATGGCCTGCTGGATGCCTGTGGCCGAGGCCTGCATGCAGGCGGCCTTGGCGCTGGCCGCGGCCGTGGCCGGGGCGACCCCGCCCGGGCACAGGGCGCCGAAGTCGCCGACGAAGGCGCGGGCGGCGAGCACGTCGCCGGCGAGGCCGACGAGCAGCGGGCCCAGGCCCATGCCGAGCAGGGTCATGATCAGCACCAGCACGGCGCTGGCCGTCGCCCGCATCCGCGGATGCACCATCGAGTGGGTGATGGCGAAGCTCGGGCCGAGGAAGACGTAGTGCAGGATCCCCGGCAGGATCAGCAGCGCCGCCGCCAGCTTCCAGTCCGGCTCCAGGTAGCCGATCACATAGAGCGGCGCCGACAGGATCAGGCCGATGGCCGGGACCAGCGCGTACCAGCGGCGGTCCTTCTTGCCGGCCGCGTCGGTGAGCAGGCCGCCGAGCAGGGTGCCGATGCCGGCGGAGACGCCGCCGATCAGCCCGAACACCACGCCCACGGTCTGCAGCCCGAGGCCGAACTCGCGCATGAAGTACGAGGCCGAGAACTGGCCGATGCCGTAGCCGGCGAACGACGACAGCATCGCGCCGATGGCGATGTGCCAGAAGGTCGGCCGGCTGAAGAGACGGCGGGCGACGTCCATCAGGCTGGGCACGTCGGCCGCGAGGGCGGCGGCGGCGTTGACCTCGCTGGCCCCGCGGGCGGGCTCGCGCAGGGTGAACTTGGCCAGCAGGGCAAGGAACAGGCCCGGCACGGCCGCCATGATGATGGTCGTGCGCCAGCCGAAGGTCTCGCCGGCCCAGCCGCCGAACATCGCCCCGATCAGGGCGCCGACCGGCACCCCGAGCGAGAAGATCGACAGCGCCGTGGCGCGGCGGTCGGGGGCGAAATAATCGCTGATGAGGGAGTGGGCCGGGGGGGAGCAGCCCGCCTCCCCGACCCCGACGCCGACGCGGCACAGCAGCAGCATCGCGTAGTTGGTCGCGAGCCCGCAGAGGCCCGTCATCACCGACCAGGCCGTCACCGCGAGGGCGATGATGTTGACCCGGCTCTTGCGTTCCGCCAGCCGCGCGATCGGCAGGCCGAGGGTGGCGTAGAACAGTGCGAAGGTCAGGCCGCCCATCAGGCCGATCTGCCAGTCGTCGAGGTGCAGCTCCGCCTTGATGGGCTGGCTGAGGATGTTGACGATCGTGCGGTCGATGAAGTTGACCGAGTTGATCGCCAGCAGCAGCACCAGGGCCCACAGGCCGTAGCCCGAGCTGACCTTGAGACCGGAGGCTGCCGGGGCCGACGCGGGCGCGTCGACTCCGGCGGCGTCGATGGGCGGCCCTGCCACTAGAAGGTAGAGCGCAGGGTGACGCCGTAGGTGCGCGGCGGCGCCCAGATGGCGTTGTAGGAGCCGGTCTGGAAGGCCGGATCGAAGATCACCTGCGCGACCGTCTCGTCGGTGAGGTTGGCGCCCCACAGCTCGACTTCCCAGCGCTTGTCGGGCGCGCCGATGCCGATGCGGGCGTTCACCTGGGCGAAGCCGTCCTGGACCTTGATCGGGTTGAGGTCCGAGCCGGTGTTGTAGGACGAGGTGTAGCGGACGCTCAGGCTGCCGCGGAAGGCCAGCGACTCGGTGAGGTCGCGCTCGTACGAGCCCGACAGCGAGCTGGACCACAGCGGGGCGCCGGACATGCGGCTGTTGGGCAGGCGCGGCGAGACGCCGGGCTCGGGGACGAAGTCGCCGTACTGGGTCTCGGCATAGGTCACGCCGCCCTGCAGCCGCAGGCCGTCGATCGGGGTGCGCCAGACGAAGTCGGTATCGACGCCGCGCGACACCACCAGCGGGATCGAGGCGACCTTGTAGCTGATGCCGTCATAGGTGTTCAGCTGGAAGTCCGTGAACTCCTGATAGAAGACGGCCGTGTTCAGCAGCAGGTCGCCGTTCAGCAGGGTCGCCTTCAGGCCCAGCTCGTAGCTGTCGACGAACTCGGGGTCGAAGAAGGTGTCCGGCACGTCCTGACGAACGCCCGGCGACTGGCGGGCGCGGTCGAGGTTGAAGCCGCCCGACTTGTAGCTGCGCGCGAACGAGCCGTAGGTCAGGAAGTCAGGGTTGATGCGGTAGGCCAGCTTGACGGTGCCGGTCAGTTCGTCGGCGCTCTGGCTCTGCTTGGTGCTGTAGTTGTCGAAGGCGGGGTCGTTCATCGTCGCGCAGACAGCGCCGAAGTAGGACGCCGCGCCGCCGGCGCCGAGGGCCGCGGTGATCTCCGGCCGCCGCGCCAGCGACGCCGCGCAGCCCAGCCCGCCGCCGCCGACGTTGTCGTAGTCGGCGGAGAGCTTCTTCTCTTCGGAGGTGTAGCGGAGGCCGACAGTCAGCTCGAGCTTGTCGGTGAAGGCGTAGCTGTTGTTGGTGAACAGCGCGAGGCTGGTCGAGGTCTGGCGGTAGCGGTCGTTGTAGCCGCCGCCCGACGGGAACACCGAGCCGACCGGGACGCCGGCCAGTTCCGAGAGGCGGTTGGGATTGGTGTTGCCCGAGAAGCGCAGGCTCAGGAAGCGCTCGAGGTCCTCGCCGAAGTAGACCGGCGTGCCCTGGTCGAGCTGCTCCTTGGCGTAGAACAGGCCGACCAGCCAGTTCAGCTTGTCGGTGGCGCCGGCGTAGCGGATCTCGTGGCTGAGCTGGTCGAACTGGGTGAAGAAGTTGCCGTCGTCAAGTCGGTAGATCAGGTCGCCGGCCGAGAAGTCCGAGTCCTGGCCGAGCGAGGTCTTCCAGTTGCGCCAGGCGGTGATGAAGGTCGCCGTCGCGCCGCCGAACCACGGCGTGTCCCAGGTGAACTCGCCGGACAGGCCCTTGTCGGTGACGTGGTTGATGCCGTCGCGGTTGGCGTAGGCCAGGCGGCGCTCCGGATCGATCGGGTTCAGGGTGGTGGTGGTGCCGGCCGCCAGGTCGAGCGCGGCCGCGCCCGGACCGCGGACGTAGGTCACGGCGGCGCAGCAGGACTCGTCCCGCTGGGTGTAGTCGGCGATCACCCGGACCGTGAAGTCGTCGGTCGGCAGGAACAGCAGCTGGCCGCGGGCGGTCCAGTAGTTGCGGTTGTTGTCCTCGGTGCGGGTGCGCGGACCGTCGCCGACGCGCACGTCGTAGAAGCCGTCCCGCTGACGGTCGGCGAGGTAGAGGCGGCCGGCCAGGACTTCACCGATGATCGGGCCCGTGATCGAGCCGCTGACCTCGCGGGCGTTGTAGTTGCCCGCCGTGATCTCGCCCGTGGCGCCGAACTGGAACGAGGGCTCGGCGGTCAGCACGTTAATGACGCCGGCGGAGGTGTTCTTGCCGAACAGGGTGCCCTGCGGTCCCTTGAGGACCTCGACGCGCTGCATCTCGCCGAGGTCGCCGATGCCGGTGGCGGCGCGGGGGCGGTAGACGCCGTCGATGACGATGCCGACCGACGACTCGAGGCCGGCGTTGTCGCCGACGGTGCCGATGCCGCGGATGCGGGCGATCGTCGTGGATTCGTTGGCTGTCGACGAGACCATCAGGCCCGGAGTCAACTGCATCAGATCTTTGATGTCGCGAACGCCGCCGTCCTTCAGCGCCTGCTCGCCGATGGCGGTCACCACCACGGGCACGTCCTGCAGGCTCTGCTCGCGCTTGTTGGCGGTGACGACGATCTCGTCGACGAGGCTGGTCTGCTCGGCGGGCGCCTGGGCGTGCGCCGCGACCGGCATGACAACGGTGGACAGTACGGCCATCGAGGCCGCGCGCATGAGATTTCGCATTGTTCCCTCCCTCGCGGCCCGGTCTGGTGTCGGGCTCGCAGTAAGCGCCCATGTCTGCATCTTATTTGCTTGTTGCAAACAAATAAGTTTCCCCCGGGTCTCAAAACTTCCCGTGATCGGCGAGAAGCGGCGCCGCCGTGAGCCACAGCCGGGCCTTATGCGGAACGCGCTCGGAAGGGCGTGCGGGCCGCCTAGAACGGCGCTTCGATCAGCGCTGTGATCGTCGCGGCGAAATGGCCGAGGGTCTGTTCCGAGTCCCACATCCGGTGGTCCCGCGAGGTGTCGGCGAGGGCCGCCTCGCGCGCCGAGACCACGCTGCCCAGGTAGGCGCCCATGAACACCAGCCGCTCGTTCTTGGCCGCCGCCGGCATGTCCGGCATCAGCCGTCGCAGGTGGTCCAGGCAGCGCTGGTAGCCGGAGTTCCAGCGGCCATCGAGCGCGTTCATGAACACCTCGCGGTGGGTCATGGCCAGCATAACGATGAACCGGTTGTAGCTGTCTTCGAGCCCCGAGCCCTCGAGCCCGATCGAGGTCGCGATCAGCAGGTCGGCGATCTCGCGCACGCCGGTCGGACCGCCGGCCGCTTCCAGGGCATCGAGGCCGGCGTTGCGGTTGCGGTCGATCAGCACCGCCCCGTCCAGCACCAGCTCCCGGATCAGCGCTTCCTTGGACCCGAAGTGGTAGCCGACCGCGGCATGGTTCTTCTGTCCCGCCGCCTCCGCGATCTCGCGGACGGTGACGCCATCCACGCCGCGCTGGGCGAACAGCCGGCAAGCGACCTGCTTGAGGCGGCCGGCGGCGTCGCTGCGGGGGCGGACTTCGAGTCGGCTCATGATCTGAAGAAACCGGTTGCGTCCGGTCGCGTCAACTGCATTATCCAAATGACTTAATCAGACACCAAAGGTGCGACGGGTGGAAACGGGCGTTGATCTGAAGGCTCTGGCCGGGTGGATGGATGGGGTCGGGCTGGGCTCGGGTCCGGTCGAGGACGCCGTGCGGCTGACCGGCGGCACCCAGAACATCCTGATGAAGTTCTCGCGCTCGGGACGGACCTATGTCCTGCGCCGGCCGCCGCCTCACCTGCGCGCCAACTCCAACGAGACCATGCGCCGCGAGGCCCGGGTGCTCGGCGCGCTCGCCGGCACCGACGTCCCCCATCCCGGTCTGATCGCGGCCTGCGGCGACGAGACCGTGATCGGCGCCGCCTTCTACCTGATGGAGCCGATCGACGGCTTCAACGCCACGGCCGGCCTGCCGCCGCTGCATGCCGGGTCGGAAGCCGTACGCCACCGCATGGGCCTGTCGATGGTCGAGGGCATCGCCGCCCTCGGCGCGCTCGACTACCACACGCTCGGCCTCGAGGGTCTGGGCAAGCCCGACAACTATCTCGAACGCCAGGCCCCGCGCTGGAAGGCGCAGCTCGACAGCTACGCCGAGTTCGCCGACTGGACAGGCCCGGCCGAGATTCCCGGCGTCGACAAGGTCGCGGCCTGGCTCGACGCCCATCGCCCGGCGGACTTCCAGCCCGGCGTGATCCATGGCGACTACCACCTGAGCAACGTCATGTTCCGCTATGACAGCCCGGAGCTTGCGGCCATCGTCGACTGGGAGCTGACCACCATCGGCGACCCGCTGATCGACCTCGGCTGGCTGATCGCCACCTGGCCGGAAAGCGACGAGCCCGGGGTCGAGGATGTCGCCGTCCGCCCCTGGAAGGGGTTTCCGTCCGTGGACGAACTGATCGAGCATTACCGGGCGCGGACCACCCGCGACCTCTCGGCCACCGACTGGTACGCGGTGCTCGCCTGCTACAAGCTCGGCATCATCCTCGAAGGCACCCACGCCCGGGCCTGCGCCGGCAAGGCGCCGCGCGAGACCGGGGATCTCCTCCACGCCAAGACCATCGGCCTGTTCGAGCGCGCGCTGCGCCGCATCGGCTGAGCCTTCTATCCAAGGGAATTTTCGGATGAACGATACAGACTTCACCGGCAAGACCGTCCTGGTCGTCGGCGGCTCCAGCGGCATCGGCAACGGCGTCGCCCACGCCTTCAAGGACCGCGGCGCCAAGGTCCACGTCTGGGGCACCCGCGCCGACGCGGCCGCCTACGCGGGCGAGGAAGGCTCCGACCTGACGGGGCTTGGCTACACCGGCGTCGACGTCGGCGATCCCGACGCCATCGAGGCCGCGGCCGACCCCTTCGACACCCTCGACGTGCTGGTGCTCTGCCAGGGTACGGTCGTCTACAAGCGCGGCGAATTCGAGCGCGAAGGCTGGGACCGGGTCGTGGCCGTCAACCTCGACAGCCTGATGCACACCAGCCGCAAGTTCAAAGCCAAGCTCTCGGCCGCCAAGGGCTCGATCATCATCGTCAGCTCGATCTCGGGTCTGAAGGCGAACGTCGGCAACCCGGCCTATGCCGCCTCGAAGGCCGGCGCGATCAGCCTGACCAAGACCCTCGGCCAGGCCTGGGCGCCCGAGGGCATCCGGGTCAACGGCCTGGCCCCCGGCCTGGTCGACACCAAGCTGACCAAGGTCACCACCCAGAACCCGCAGCGCCGCGAGGGCGCCCTGCGCGCCATCCCGTCCGGCCGCATGGGCCTGCCCGAGGACATGGCCGGCGCCGCGATCTTCCTCGCCTCCCCCCTCGCCTCGTACGTCAACGGTCACACCCTGATCGTCGACGGCGGCCTGTCCCTCTAGCGTTCCGGTACCCCGATGAACTTCGAACCTTCCGACAAGGTCAAAGGCCTGATCTCGCAGATCGAGGCCTTCATGGACGAGCACGTCTATCCGAACGAGCACGACTTCCACGACTTCGTCCACGACCCGGCCAACCTCTGGAAGGAATGGCCGAAGATGGACGAGCTCAAGGCCAAGGCGAAGGCGCTGGGCCTCTGGAACCTGTTCCTGCCGCACGAGTACGGCGCCTTCAGCCCTGGCCTGACCAACCTCGAGTACGCGCCGCTGGCCGAGATCATGGGCCGCGTGCCCTGGGCCTCGCAGGTGTTCAACTGCTCGGCGCCGGACACCGGCAACATGGAAGTCCTGGCCAAGTTCGGCACGCCCGAGCAACAGGCCCGGTGGCTCACGCCGCTGCTGAACGGCGAGATCCGCTCCGCCTATGTGATGACCGAGCCGCAGGTCGCCTCGTCCGACGCCACCAACCTCGAACTGACCATCCTGCCGGACGGCGACGACTACGTCCTCAATGGCCGCAAGTGGTGGATCAGCGGCGCCCGGCACCCGAAGTGCGACCTGTTCCTGGTCATGGGCAAGACGCTGCTCGACAACCCGCGCCACAGCCAGCATTCGACCATCATCGTGCCCCGCGACACCCCGGGCGTGACCATCGTCCGCCATCAGACGGTGTTCGGCTCGATGAACTCGCCGGGCGGTGAATCGGAGCTGCGCTTCGACAACGTCCGTGTCCCCAAGTCGAACCTGATCCTCGGTGAAGGCCGTGGCTTCGAGATCGCCCAGGGGCGGCTTGGCCCGGGCCGCATCCACCACTGCATGCGCTCGATCGGCCAGGCCCAGCGCGCGCTGGAGATCATGGCCCGCCGCGCCGAGAGCCGCGTCGCCTTCGGCAAGAAGCTGTCGGACCAGGGCAGCATCCGCCAGGACGTCGCCAAGTCCTACTGCGAGATCGAGATGGCCCGGCTGCTGACCCTCAAGGCCGCCGACCAGATGGACCGCTACGGCAACAAGGTCGCCAAGGACATCATCGCCGCGATCAAGGTCATCGCCCCGCAGATGGCTCAGACCGTGGCCGACCGCGCCATCCAGGTGCACGGCGGCATGGGCGTCAGCGACGACACCCCGGTCGCCTACTTCTTCACCCTGAACCGCTACCTGCGGATCGCCGACGGCCCCGACGAGGTTCACATGAACCAGCTCGGGAAGGCGAAGATCCGCGAGTACAACAGCCAGAACGCGCGCTGAGGCGGACCGTCATGGGGTGGATCCGGAGCGGCGAGCGCGTCCTGACGGCGGCCGAGTTCGACGAGCGGGCGCGTCGCGCCGCGACCGTCATCGCGGCCGCCGGCGTGGGCAAGGGCGACGGTGTCGCCCTCTACCTGCGCAACGACCTCGCCTACTTCGAGGCCAACTTCGGCCTCGGGATGCTCGGGGCCTACCCCGTGCCGGTCAACTGGCACTACACGCCGGACGAGGCCGGCTATCTGCTCCGCGACAGCGGGGTGAAGCTGCTGATCATCCACGCCGACCTGCTGCCGCCGATCGCCGAGGCGATCCCGGAAGGGCTGGCCGTGGTGGTCGTCGAGACCCCGCCGGAGATCCGCGCCGCCTACGGCATCGGCGACACGGCGGTTCCGGCCGGGCTGCCCGTGTGGAGCGACCTCGTCGCGGCCGCATCGCCGCTGATCGGCGACCCGGAGGCGGGACCCAGCTCGATCATCTACACCTCCGGCACCACCGGCCGGCCGAAGGGCGTGCGGCGTCCGTCCTTCACGCCCGAACAGGCGGCGGCGGTGACGACGATGCTCGGCTGGTCCTACGGCTATACCGACTACATCGAGGGCCGCCGCGATCCGTCCGACATCGTCACCGCGGTGATCGGGCCGGTCTATCACGCGGCCCCGAACGCCCATTCGTCCTTCTCGATCCGCATCGGCGCCAACGTCGTCATCCTGCCGCGCTTCGACGCCGAGGAGCTGCTGGCGCTGATCGAGCGCGAGAGGATCACGCACCTCAACATGGTGCCGATCATGTTCAACCGGCTGCTGCGCCTGCCGGACGAGGTGAAGCGGACGTATGACCTGTCGTCGCTGGTCTACGTCACCCACGCCGCCGCGCCCTGCCCGCCGCCGATCAAGCGGGCGATGATCGAATGGTGGGGGCCGGTCATCAACGAGTACTACGGCTCGACCGAGATGGGGAACGTCACCAACATCAGCTCCGCCGAGTGGCTTGAGCATCCGGGCTCGGTCGGTCGGGTGATGCCGGGCGTCGACCTGCGGGTCATCGATGCGGCCGGCGACAACGTCGCCACCGGCGAGATCGGCGAGGTCATCGCTCGCAGCCGCCAGGGCGCCGACTTCACCTACCAGAACGCGCCGCAGAAGCGGGCCGAGATGGACCGCCAGGGCCTGCTGGCGCCGGGCGACATCGGCTACCTCGACGCGGACGGCTTCCTGTACCTCTGCGACCGCAAGAACGACATGATCATCTCCGGCGGGGCCAACATCTACCCGGCCGAGATCGAGGCGGAGCTGCACAAGCTGCCCGGCGTCGCCGACTGCGCCGTGTTCGGCATCCCCGACGAGGAGTTCGGCGAGAGCGTGATGGCGGTGGTCCAGCCCCTGCCCGGGGCGACCCTCGATGCGGACAGGCTGCGCCAGGACCTGCGGCGCACGCTGGCGGGCTTCAAGGTGCCTCGGCGCATCGACTTCTCCGACAGCCTGCCCCGGGAGGATTCCGGGAAGATCTTCAAGCGAAAGCTGCGCGAGCCTTTCTGGGCCGGACGCGAGCGATCCATCTAAGGGACGAGTACATGAAGGCGCTGCGTTACTACGGGGCCCGCAACATCCGCTGCGAGGCCATGGACGACCCGTCGATCGAGGACGCTCGCGACGCGATCATCAAGGTCGACCGTTGCGCCATCTGCGGCAGCGACCTGCATATCTATCACGGCGAGGGCTTCTCCGAGGACATCGGCTTCTGCGTCGGCCACGAGGCGGTCGGCGAGGTGGTCGAGATCGGCCGCGGCGTGCACCGGCTCAAGGTCGGCGACAAGGTGATGATCTCCGCGGCCGTCGGCTGCGGCGCCTGCGCCTCCTGCCTGTCGGGCAACGTCATCCACTGCGAGACCAACCAGTCCGGCTGCTACGGGCTCTCCAGCAAGCTGCAGGGCTGCCAGGCCGAGGCGGTGCGGGTGCCGGCGGCGGACTTCAACGCCGCCCGCATTCCGGAGGGCATCACCGCCGACCAGGCGCTGATGATGACCGACAGCCTCGCCACCGCCTGGTTCGGGGCCCGCAACGCGGAGATTTCCGTCGGCAAGACCGTCGCCGTGGTCGGCCTGGGCCCGATCGGTCTGATGGCCGTCCAGAGCGCCTTCGTGATGGGCGCGTCCCAGGTCTTCGCCATCGACCTCGTTGCGGAACGCCGCCAGCTGGCCGCCGAGCTCGGCGCCATCGCCCTGCATCCGGACGACGCCGTCGAGACCATCCGGGAGCTGACGAAAGGCCGGATGGTCGAGAGCATCGTCGAGGCTGTGGGGCATGACGTCACCATCAACCTGTCGCTGAGGCTGGCCGCGAAGCGCGGCACGGTCTCGGTGATCGGCGTCAACCAGACCCGCAAGTTCCAGTTCCCGATGGCCCGCGCCTTCGCCTCCGGCCTGACCTTCCGGATCGGCACCTGCTCGGTCCCCGAGGAGTGGCCGGCGCTGATCCCGCTGATCCAGTCCGGCCGGCTGACGCCCGAGAAATACATCAGCCATGTGATGTCGCTGGACGAGGGCGAACGGGCCTATGAGCTGTTCGACAAGCGGGCCGAGGGCGCGCTGAAGATGGTGCTCGCGCCGTAACCTCCCGAGTGTCCCCGCGAAAGCGGGGATCCAAGCCGCGACAAGGCTTCACAGGCGGTGACGGGTCTGAAATTCAGCTTGGGTCCCCGCTTTCGCGGGGATGCACGGAGATACCAATGAAGCGCGTTCAGACCGACAGCCTCGACTCCATCGCCGACTACCGCCTGATCGAGGACACGGCGCCGACGCCCGGACCGGGCAAGGTTCTGGTGCGAGTGGCCGCCTGCGGCGTCGGCTATGTCGACGCCCTCGTCTCGCTCGGCCGCTACCAGGTCAAGCCGCTGCTGCCGCACACGCCCGGCGGCGAGATCGGCGGCGTGGTCGAGGCGGTCGGCGAGGGCGTCGAGGGCCTGAAGGCCGGCGACCGAGTCATGGCCCAGGCCGCGACCGGCGGCTTCGCCGAACTGGCCCTGGCCGACGCCCGCTCGGTCAACCGCATCCCTGACGCCCTGAGCTTCGCCCAGGCGGCCGGCTTCCGCGTCAACTACATCACCGCCCTGCACGGCCTGCGTGATCGCGCCAGCCTGCAGCCGGGCGAGCGGGTGCTGGTCTTCGGCGCCGCGGGCGGCGTCGGCGTCGCCGCGCTGCAGGTCGCCAAAGCCATGGGCGCCACGGTCATCGCCGCCGCCTCGAGCGAGGACAAGCGCGCCTTCGCCCTGGCCCAGGGCGCCGACGCGGTCATCGACACCGCCCTCGAGGGCTGGCGCGACCGGCTCAAGGCGCTGGGCGACGGCAAGGGCCCTGACGTCATCTTCGACCCGGTCTGCGGCCCGCTGTTCGAACCGGCCTTCCGATCCCTGGCCTGGCGCGGACGACATCTGGTGGTCGGCTTCGTCGGCGGGCCGATCCCGGCCCTGCCCGCCAACCTGACCCTGATGAAGGGCGCGGCCCTGACCGGCGTCGACGTGCGCCAGTTCATGCTGTTCGAGGGCGCCCGGGCGGCCGCGCAGCTCGGTGAGCTGCTCGGCTGGGTCGGCGAGGGAAGGCTGACGCCGCCCGTCGGCCGGACCTTCCCGCTCGAGGCCTACGCCGAGGCGCTGGAGTATGCGCTGACGGGCACGGGGCTGGGCAAGACGGTGCTGCTCCTCGATTGATCCTCCCAGCGTGCTGGGGAGGACCGACGTCAACGCCGCTGGAACAGCTGCAGCAGCATCGACGGCGCCTGGTTGGCGATGTTCAGCGCATACATGGCGAGCTGCTGGCGCACCTGCAGCGCCTGCAGCCGCGCGCTCTCCTTCGCGAGGTCGGCGTCCACCAGCCGGCCGACGCCGGCGTCGATGACGTCCTGCTGCTTGCCGACGAAGGCCAGATGGGTGTCGAGGGCCCTGGCCCCCGTCCCGAACCGCGCCGCCGCCGCATTGACGGCCTTGATGGCGGTGTCGATGGCGGCCAGCTCGGTCTCGCCGACGGTCCCGGTCAGGTCGGTCAGGGTCCCCGAGACCGCGCCGCCGGTGGTCGAGAGGTCGATGTGGTCGACGTCGATGGTCGAGCTGGCGCTGCTGTTGGCCAGCGCCCGGACGGCGCCGGCGCTCCCCGCCGAGATCAGGCTGACGCCGTTGAACTCCGCGCTGGCGGTGACCTTGTCGATCTGCTTCCGCAGGGCGACGTAGTCGGCGTTCAGCGCCGCCTTGGAGGCGGTGTCGAGGGTGGTGTCGGAGGCGGCGAGCGCCTTCTCCTTCATCTGCATCAGCAGGTCGGAGATCGACTCGGCGCCCATGATGGCGACGTCGGCGATCGACTGCCCGCGCTGGAGCGACGCCTTGACCGCCTCGAGCGACCGGGACTCGGCGCGCTGGTTCTGGGCGATCGCCCAGATGGCGCCGTTGTCCCTCGGGCTGGAAATCTTGAGACCGGTGCTGATCCGCCGCTGCACCGTGAACAGCTCGGCGTTGATCGCATTGAGGCTCTGCAGCGCGACCATAGCGCCGACGTTCGTATTGACGCTGTTCAGCGGCATGACGAAGAGCCCGGTTTCTACTGGATCGGCCGCTCGCGCGCCCGCGGGACGTTTTGCCCCGCCGCTAGCCTTAGCGCGGACGCATTAGGGAACGGTTAGCGTCCGCGCCTCGGCGCCACCTGGATCACCGTCCCGTCCGGCGCGCCGCGGCCGCCACGGCAGGCCATGGGCCGGTACTGGAGGTCGTAGCAGATCCGCAGGTCCATCAGCCGGTCGCCGTCGACCGTCTTCAGATAGACGCCGTCTCGCGGGAAGCCCGGATTGGCGGCGGCGAAGGCGTCGCGGATCTCGCCGGCGGTCATGGTCGGCGCCAGCACCGGCATCCGCAGCGCGCTCCACAGCGACGCCGCCTGCTGGAAGTAGGCCTCGGGCGTCTCCCAGCCACAGGTCCCGTGCGCGGCCCACTCATGCTGCAGCATCGTCGGCGACGGAGTCATGCAGCTGTGCCGCCGGACGGTAGCGGCCGTGATCGCCGGGGCCGGGCCGCAGAAGCGCGGATGCCGCCGCTGCGCCCCGTTTGGCCACAGCCCGTGGACCACGAAGCCGAAGTCGTTGTCACGACACTGGACGGCATAGTCGGGCCGACCGCCGTTCTCGCGACAATCCTCGGGCGCCCAGGTCAGGGCCAGCATGTAGAAGGCGGTCGGCTCGTCCCGGACCACCTCGTCCGGATCCGGCGTCCGGGCCGGGGCGGGCGTCACCGTCGTCGGCAGCGCGCAGGACGGCGCGGCGGTCGCGGCCGCCTCGACCGGCGGCCTCGCGCAGGCGGTCAGCAGGGCGACGGCCAGCAAGGCGGCGACAGCAGCGGCCTTCATCTCAATCCCGGCTCTCGTTGGGCGTCCCGCGCCGCTTGAACGGCTTGCGGGCCATCTGCTTCTTCTCGCCCTTGGCCTTGGCGGTGATCTCCTTGAGCTTCACCGCCTGCAGCATCGACAGGGCCTGGCCGGCCGCGCCCTTCTCGGGATCCCCGAAGGCGCGGCCGTAGGTCTTGAGGCGATCCTCGACGGAACCGAGGAACTCGCCCTCCCAGTCCGACAGCTCGACGCCCAGCTTTTCAGCAGAGCGGCGGGCGCGTTTCAGGGCGTTCAGCGCGGCGCGCTTGGCCTGCGCTTTCAGATCTGGCGCGGCGCGCTTCAAATCTCGCCGACGGCGGACAGATAGAGGTCGACCAGCGCCTCTTCCTCCTGCCGCTTGGCCCGGTCCTGCTTGCGGATGCGCACGACCTTGCGAATGATCTTGGTGTCGAAGCCGTTGCCCTTGGCCTCGGCGTAGACCTCCTTGAGGTCGGCCATGACCGCCGCCTTGTCTTCTTCCAGGCGTTCGACACGCTCCAGGATGCTCTTCAGCTGTCCCTGGGCGGTGGTGTTGAGGACTTCGATCGAATTGGCGTCGTCGGCCATGGGGAGAGGCTCTCACAGGTCGGGAGGATCGGGAAGGCCGAGGGTCTAGACCGTGGCGGCGACGTCCTCAAGGAGTCCGTGAGAAACCAGCGTCGGCCAGAGGGTCGCCGGGTCCTCGAAGTGGTGCACGTGGAAGCCCAGCCGCGCGGCCGCATCGATGTTGGCGGCGGAATCGTCGACGAACAGCAGGTCTTCCGGCGCCAGCCCCGTCCGCTTGAGGACGACCTCATAGATGGCGGGGTCGGGCTTGATCACGCCCTCCTCGGCCGAGACGATCGAATCGCGAAGGTGGCGGAAGGCCGGGCTCATCGCCTGCACGCCGGGCCAGGCCGCATGGGACATGTTGGTCAGCGCGAACTGCGGCACGCTCCGGCGCGCTAGGGCCTCCATCGCCGACTCGGTCTCGATGATGACGCCGTCGAACATCTCGTCCCAGCGGTCCCACCAGGCGCGGATCTGGGTCTCGTAGTCGGGGTGTTCGGCGACCAGCCGGGCGGTGTTCTCTTCAGGCGAGACGCCGCGGTCCGTCTCCAGGTGCCAGGCCATGGTGCAGACAGACGAAAGGAACCGGTCGCAAGCGGCCGGTTCCTGGAAGATCTTCAGAAAGAGGCGACGCGGACTCCAGTCCACGATCACATTGCCGACGTCCCAGAGCAGAGCCCGGGGCGCACGCACTGTCTCAGCCTTGTTTGGCCTTGAAGCGCGGATCGGTCTTGTTGATCACGTACAGAACGCCCTTGCGACGCACGAGCTTGCAGTCGCGGTGGCGGTTCTTCAGCGACTTGAGCGAGCTTCTGACCTTCATG
>JAZJXN010000138.1:0-5249 GCA_040390885.1 Pseudomonadota bacterium
GAGTGAGCGGTAGAGGGTCGTCTTCTCGGATGCGGCGCGCGCGCGGCAGATGGCGATCTACCTGACGCATATCGCGCTCGCCTGGCCGCTGTGGCGCGTGGCAGCGGCCTTCGGGCGAGATCGCTCGACCGTGAGCCACGCGGTGCGGTCGATCGAGGACCTGCGCGATGACCGGGCGCTGGACTCGCTCCTCGGCGCCCTTGAGGCCTGCATCCAGCACGCGCCCGAAACCCCGGCGGCTGCGTGATGGACGGGAGCGACCGCCTGGCCGCCCGGGCGGCGCGGATACTGTCCGGGCCCGGCGCCTGGCTCGAGCCGACGGGGCAGGGCGCCTATCTGGTGCGCGCCTCGCCGGATCGCCGCCGCCGCCCCGCCCTGCGGCTCGATGAGTCCGGGTTCGCGGCGCTGGTCCGTGAGCCCGGCCTCAGCCCCCGGAAGGACGGCGGCTGGCGGCTGACGCGCGGGCCGGCGGAGACGCAGCCGTCGGCGGCCGGCCGCCCGAGCATCATTGAAGGCCGCCGCCGTGTTATCGGCCCGGACGGGCGGCCCCTGACGGCCACCGTCAATCTCGGCGAGTCGCCGATCGCCTGGCTGGCCCGCCGCCGGGACGCTGGCGGCGCCGCCTGGCTGACCGCGCCGGAGATCGCCGCCGCCGAGAAGCTGCGCGACGACTTTGTCCTGGCCGGGACGCTTGGCCGGCTGACCATGACCTGGGACGCCGGTCCGAAGAGCCGCGGCGGCCGTGGTCCGGATGTCGAGCCGGCCGAGCGCGCCCGCGCAGCCAAGGACCGCATCGCCAGGGCGCTGGACGAGGTCGGCGGCGGCCTGCGCGAAATTCTCGAACAGGTCTGTTTCGCCGGCACCGCGCTCGAGGCGGCCGAGCGATCGCTGGGCCTGCCGCGACGCTCGGGCAAGACGGTGCTGAAGCTGGCGCTGCAGCGGCTGGCCAGACACTACGGCATCGGTTGAGGCGGCCGCTTACCTCCGCGGTAGTCGATCCGCCGACCTGGGCGTCGCATGCTTAGCGAGCCTCGCGGCTCCGGAGCCAGCATGTCCGTCACCTATGTCATCGTCTTCAACGTCCGTCCCACCGAACAGGATCGCTTCCTGACGCTGCTGGGGGAGGTTCTCGACGCCATGCGCGAGGAGACCATGTTCGAGGAGGCGATCCTCCATCGCGATCCAGCAAAGCCGCATCGCTACCTGCTCTACGAAACATGGCGGAGCCATCAGGACGTGCTCGACGTGCAGCTTCACCGACCTTACCGGGCCGCGTGGCATGCGGCGCTCCCGGCGTTGCTCGCGAGCGAGCGCCAGATCTCGGTGTGGGAGCCGCTTCGGGGCGACCGGGGCCCAGCGTCGCGCTAGGCGGCCAAAGCCTCGGCGTCGCGGGCGATGCGGGCCGACATCGAGGCCAGCCCGTTCGCGCGCTGGGTGGACAGGGCCTCGCTCAGGCCCAGTCTGGCGAAGGCGCCCTTGGTGTCATAGCCGGCGATGTCCGACGCGAGCCGGCCAGAGAACAGCCGCAACAGGATGGCCACCAGGCCGCGCACGATGTGGGCGTCGGAATCGCCCCGGAAGATCACCGTGCCGTCGGCCTGCGGCTCGGTGACCAGCCAGACCTGGCTGGAGCAGCCCCGCACCTTGTTGGCCTCGGAACGCTCGGCGTCGCTCAGCGGCGCCAGTTCGCGACCGAGGTCGATCACGTAGCGATAGCGCTCCTCCCAGTCACCGAGCAGTTCGAACTCGGCGGCGAGGTCCTCAAGGGCGGTGTCGATGCTGTCGGCCATGCGCCGGGGACTTAAGGGTCCGTCAGGCGGCGGGCAAGGTTATGCAGACGCAGAGACCATGTCCCTCCGGCGAGGTGAGCCGCAGATGGCCCCCCATGGTCTCCGCCAGCAGGCGTGCGATGGGCAGGCCCAGCCCCGCGCCCTCATTGCTTCGGGTCAGGGAATTGTCGCCCTGCTCGAACGGGCTCAACAGGCGCGGGATGTCCGCGCCATCGATGCCGGGACCATGATCCTCGATACGGATATCGACCCGGTCGCCGCGCTGTCGGGCCGATATCTCGACCGTCTCGTCGGCGGGCCCGTACAGGATCGCGTTCTGGAGCACGTTCTGGAGCAGGGTCCGCAGCCCGCGCGGATCGGCGCACACCGCCGGCAGGGCGCCGTCGTTCTCGATCCGGATCGCCACCCGGCGTGCATCCAGGTCCTGCCTGAGCTGGTCGCGGACGTCGTCGAACGCGTGGTCCAGCGCCTCGGCACGGACCTCCAGGTCCATGACCTTGCCTTGCAGCCGCGCGATCTCGAGCACCTGGTTGACCAGCTTCAGCAGCCGGTGGCCGCTCTGGCGGACATGCTCGGCATACTCGCGGTACTGCGGCGCGCCGAGGGGGCCGTAGAGCTCTTCGGCGATGATCTCAGAAAAGCCGATGATGGCGTTGAGCGGTGTCCGCAGCTCGTGGCTGACGGTGCGCAGGAAGGCGCGCTGGGCGTCGTCCAGCGCCTCCGCACGTCGTGCGACCAGGAGTTCGCGACGGTCTGACGTCTCCTGCGGCGCCGGGGCGGGCGGCGTATGGCGGGCCGTCGGTGACATGGACGGCTGGGCCCTCACGAAACGAGACAGGCGGCGAACTTCGATGATCGCGCTTACGAATCCGTTTCCGTCCACAGATCGAATGGCGAGTTCCCCCGGTTTACATCGCCTTCAGCGCGAGCGGTCTGGAGCCGACTCTGCTGGCGGACTAGTCTGTGCTCGAGAAGCCTCGGAACGCCGGGGCGTGGGGAAGGACCGAGTGGGCGACAGGGCGACCGACGAAGCCGCTATCGGCAGCGTCGCTCCGGCGACGCACGCGACAGCCATGTCCGCGCCACGGATCTGGTTCTGGAGCTGGCTTGCCGTTGTCTCGGTGAGCGCCGTCGTGCTGTGGCTGGCCTATCCCGCGAACGCCTGGCCCGTGGTTCCGGCGCTGATCGCCGGCGGCTTCCCCGCGGCGGTCAGCCTCTTCGCGACCAGGCCTTTGTCCGAGCGCGGCAAGGGCCTGATGCTTGTGGTCTGGGGTGTCGGCGGCGCTCTGGCCTGCATCCTCGCCGGCGGCGTCGCCGGGCCGCTCGGCGCCTGGTGCCTGGCTCCCGTCGCCGCCGCGTCCGTCTACGGCGGCGGGCGACGGATGGCGGAAGGCGCGGCGCTGTCGTTCATGGCCGCCCTGGTCTCGGCGCTGGCCGGTCTCGCCGGTCTCGCCCCGCAAACGCCGCAGGGCGGCGCGGCCTTCTGGCTCGGCCTCCTGGCCCTGGCGACCACGGGCCTCGGCCTCGGCGCGGGCCTGATCCTCGCCGAGCGCCGCGTGGTTCGGCGTGAGATCCGCCGCGACGACGAGGTCGAGCGGCTGCGGGCGGTGCTCGAGGAGCAGCCCTGTCTGATCCTGTCCCTGTATCCGCACGGCCGCGTGCGGTCCTTCTACGGTCGTGCGCCGGAAGGTGTGTCGATCGCCCAGATCCAGCGCTTTGGCCTGGCCGCCGCGACCGGCGCCGGCGCGGGCCGCAGCGCCATCGTCCAGGCCTTGTCCAAGGCGGTCGTCGACGGCCATGCCGAGGTCGGCTTCGCGCCGATCGAGGCCATGGATCGCTGGGCGTCGGTCACCCTGCGCCGGGTCGAGGAGAATCTGCTGCTGGCGATCATCCGTGACGCCACCGCCGACCACGCCCGCGAGACCGCGCTCGAACAGGCCCGTCAGGACTCCGAGACCCTGGCCGCCGGCAAGTCGCGCTTCCTCGCCAACATGAGCCACGAGCTGCGCACGCCGCTGAACGCCATCATGGGCTTCTCCGACATCATGCGGGCCAAGATGTTCGGCGCGCTGCCGGACAAGTACGCCGAGTACGGCGACCTCATTCATGAGTCCGGCCAGCACCTGCTCGATCTCATCAACGATGTGCTCGACATGTCCAAGATCGAGGCAGAGCGCTTCGAGCTGTCGCGCGAGGGGTTCGATGCGCGCGAGGCCGTGTCGGCGTCGTTGCGGCTGCTCCGGCTTCAGGCCGACGGCGCCGGGGTGCAGCTGCGCGGCGTGCTGCCGGCCGAGACCGTCGACGTCTACGCCGACCGTCGGGCGATCAAGCAGATTGTGCTGAACCTGGTCTCCAACGCCCTGAAGTTCACGCCCAAGGGCGGGGCCATCACGGTGACCGCCCACGGCTTCGGCGGGGTCTTCGAGCTGGTCGTCGCCGACAGCGGCGTGGGCATCTCGAAGGAAGACCTCGAGCGCATCGGCCGTCCCTACGAACAGGTCGGCGACAATACCCGCAAGCAGATGGGCACCGGCCTGGGGCTGTCGCTGGTGCGGTCGTTCGCCGAGCTGCACGGTGGCGAGATGGTCATCGAGAGCGCGCTGGGCGAGGGGACGGCGGTCACCGTCCGCCTGCCGGTGCTGGCCAGGCCGGAACACGAGACGCCCCCGCCGGTCGGCGGCAACGTCATCGCCTTCAACCCGCAGCGCTAGCCGATGTTGAGGAAGGCCCGGCCGGCCGCGAAGTCGCCGACCTCGACATAGGCGCGTCGCACGATGTCGCCGTTGCGGCCGGCGAACACGAATTCCACCACCACCGCCTCGCGCGGGTCCAGCGCCGCCAGGGCGTCCGCGGCCCGGGTCGGGAAGCGATAGAGCAGGCCGCTCGTCGCGCCCTTTGGCAGCAGCCGCACAGATGCCGGGCTCCGCGCCTCGGCCGACCAGGAGCGCGTGGCGCCCTCGGGCGGCGTGCGCGACGACAGCGGGATCTTGCCCTTCATCCCGGACAGCCGCCGGTCGAGGTAGGCCTGCGGCGCCCTGGCCGGGTCCCGCATGACGATCCGCGCGGTGTACGGCGTGGCCGAGTCGGAGAAGGCGACAGCCGCCAGCAGCACGCCCTGTCCCGACTTCCCGGCCATGCCGAAGACCATGCGGTCGTAGCCGAACACGGCGGTCTGCGAGAGGCGCCAGACGGGATTGTCCCGGGTGATGATGCGATCGCCCTGCCAGGCGGCGTAGTCGCCGGGCCAGGTCATCCGCTGGAGCTTGGCGTAGCCTTCGAAGGCCGTGCGCACGCGACCCGCGGCGACCTTGATATCGGGAGAGTCGCAGGGCGCGCCGAAGGCCTTGCTGCGGGCGCGACGCTCGACCTCGGCGACCGCCTGAGACGTCGAGCCGCCGCGAAGCGCCGCGCCCCGCGCCTGCATGCGGCTCGATTCCAGCGCCGCGCCGACGGCAGGCT
>JAZJXN010000138.1:5259-9624 GCA_040390885.1 Pseudomonadota bacterium
CCGCTTTCCATATGGTGGGTAAAGGGGAACTGGTCGAACAGCGCGCAGCGGCTGTCGGCGGCGGTCATGACGGTGCGTTCGTAGAGCAGAGCCACGGCGCCGGAAGCCGCGACCGCGGTCGTGGCGACCATCAGGGCGCCGACAACGACGCCGCCGGCCGTCCATCGGCCCGCTTCGGCTCGCAGGCGTCTGCGCGGGCTCGTCATGGTCGGGTCTTTTCTCGTATGCTGGCGGCTTGTTCCGAACCTAGCCGCGGCGGGTTTCGTTAGGGTTAGCGGGGACGGATTGCTTCTTTCGACCGACATCTGGGTAGGGGCGCTGATCCGCCGCGCCGAGCAGGGCGGCGCCTTCGCGGCCGTGGCCCACAAGGGCGACGGGCGGGCCGGCGCCGTGCTGGTCAAGGCGGTCAACCGCCGTGCGGGTACAGCCCGGCTCTACAGCGAGGCGACGCGGGGCGATGGCGAACGGATCTGGATGCGGCCGGCCCCTACGGAGGTCGAAGCCGAGCTGGACGCCTACATCCAGCGCGCCCTGCGCATCGATCCCGACCTCTGGGTGGTGGAAATCGAGGACGCCGAGGGCCGGCATTTCCTCGTGGAGACGGTCGACAAGGGCTAGCCCCGGCCTTCGCCGGGGCTCCGGGTCATTGGCGATACAGATAGTCCGCCGGCAGGCCCATCCGCTTGCTGGCCTGCACCGCCGGACTGGCCGAGACCGCGAAGCGATCCGCCATCGCCCCGGCCGCGCGGATCAGCGTCCGCTCCCAGCCGCGTAGGCCCCAGCGGACGTCGAGTCCGAGCAACTCCCGCGACCAGGCCGGCAGGATCTCGATGGCCGCGCGGATGAACATCCCCTGCAGCGGCCGCAGCACGCCCGGGAGAATTTCGGTGCGACGCAGAATCTGGAGGAATTCGAACACGATCTCCGATCGCTCGAGCCTGGGCCGCATCGCCTGGAACTGGGCTTCCTGCCCGGCGACCGAGCGCGGCGCGCCGACCGCGCCATAAAGCGCCGCCGCCGGAGCCGCCTCGGCGTAGACGCGGTCGCGCTCGTCCGCCGACAGGGGGCGAACAAAGGCGTGATAAGCCTCCATGAAGCCGTAGGAGGCCGTGGCCTGAACCCAGTCGAGCAACTCGGGGTCGTCGGCGCGATAGGCGACGCCATCCGGCGTCAGGCCATCGACGCGCGCATGCATGCGGCCGACTCCGGCGATCATCGCCTCGGCGCGGCTTCGGGGGCCGTAGACGGTGATCATGGCCGCCAGGCCGGTGCGCTTCATGCGTGGCAGGGGATCTGTGCGGAAGCTGGTGTGGTCCCAGACGCCCGACCGCACGCGCGGCTCGGCCAGTTCCAGCAGCACGGCGGTGACGCCGCCGATGAACAGCGAGACCGGGTTCTTGAACACCCGCCAGGACACCGAGTCCGGCGCCGCCAGGGCGGGTTCTCCCTCCGGCCGGGTGAAGTCGAAGTTCATGCCGTAGCTCGCGACCGCCTTCTCGGCGATGGCGTCGAGCCGGGTCTGGATCGCACGGGGCAGGGTGGCGGCCGTGGGTTTCATGCCTTGAAGGTGGGGTCGCCGCCCGTCGAAACCAGCTGTCGGAACCGATAGGGTCCGCGCGCGGCCTTCGCGTGCCGATCGCGCGAGCTTTCGGCCTGTTAACCGCGTTCCTATACCGAACCGCAATGGCGACCGGCCCACAGTGCGTCCGTTAGTTCGCGATGGGCCACCCCCTCTCATGCTTTTCCTGATGAACGAGGTCGTTCTCAATCTTGACGCCCTGGACCTGGCGCCGCCGGTCACCGCGCAGCGGTTCGCGAAACTGAATCTGCAGTTCGTCAGCCAGCTCGGCGCCGAACTGTTCTCCGAGGAGCCGCTGCTGCAGCGGGTCGCGCCCGAGCGGGCCGCGCGCCTCGCGGCCCTGATCGTGGCCAAGGCGCCGGAGATCAACGCCGCCCTGTTCGTCGCCCCGTCGAAGGGCTGCCCCGTCGATCATGTCCAGTCGCGCTACGCCTCGCTCGGCTTCGAGGTCATGAGCGTGCTTTACGACCGCCAGCGCCACGGCGTCCTGACCACGGTGGAAGCCGACCGCCACGTCTGGCGCCGCCTGGCGGCCTGACCGAGCAGCAAACACAGCTTTACCGCGTGGTTCCGCCTCCCTAGTCTGGCCTCGGGTTGAGTTTGATTGCGCCGGGGGGCGTCGAGGAATGCTGTCTGTAAAGCGTTGGATGGCGTGCGCGCTTGCTGTCGCCGCCGTCCTGCTGGCCCCGGCCGCGGCGCAGGCCGCCTGGGTGAAGGCCGAAAGCCCCCGGTTCGAGGTTTACGGCGAGGTCAGCGAAAGCGTGGCGCGGACCTACATCCTTGAGCTGGAGAGCTTCGACTCCATGCTCCGGCTCCTGCATGGCCTGCAGGACAAGCCACCCTCGACCAAGTTCAAGGTCTATCTGATCAAGGATCGCCCCGACCTGCGCCGCGTCTGGCCGGACGTCGGCGACGCCGTCGCGGGCTTCTACATGGCGGGCACGGAAGACGTGTTCGCGGTGGCCCTCATTGGCCGGGACGGTTCGAACACTGTCCAGCACGAGTACGTGCACCATTTCATGCTGCAGTACTTCCCGTATGGCTATCCGGCCTGGCTGATCGAGGGCTACGCGGAATACTACGCCACCACGGACATCCGCGGCGATGTGGTCGAGGTCGGCGAGCCGAACGCCGGCCGCATCAGCGAGCTCGACTTCTTCAGCTGGCTGCCGATGAGCACGGTGCTCAACAAGGGGCCGAACGAGACCCGCAACGGCCCCTACTACGCCCAGGCCTGGCTCATGACCCACTATTTCATGAGCGACCCCGCGCGATACAAGCAGCTGCAGGCCTACCTCCGCGCCGTCGGCAAGGGTGAGAACTCCGCCGAAGCCATGGAGCGGATCACCGGCCTGACCTCGACCAGCCTGGCCAAGGCCTTGCGCCTCTACCCGCGCCCCGGCTGGAAGTACAACCGCTACACCCGCCACGATTTCGTCGTGCCGACCGTGACGGTCTCGCCGGTGACCGCCGCCGATGAAGCGGTGCTGCTGGAGGCGCAGTCGATCAAGCGCGGCGTCCGCAAAGAGCGCCAGGCGCCACTGATCGAGAAGCTCAAGCGCGCCGTCGCGACCAACCCTGGCGCGCGCCTGCCGCGGCTGACGCTGGCGCACGCCCAGATCTCGTTCGGGGACCGCGCCGCCGGGGAGGCGATCCTGCGGGAGCTCGTCGCGGCCGATCCGCGCGACGTCGAGGCGCTGGAATTCCTCGCCGAGAGCCGCCGCTACGCCGGCGACGAGGACGAGGCGAACGCCGCAGCCTATTACCGCGAGTCCGAAAAGCTGATCGGCCAGGCCTACAAGGTCGATCCCAACCGCTTCCAGACCCTGTACGCGTTCACCACCAGCCAGCGCCACGATCCGAACTATCCGTCGAAGAACACGCTGGAGGCGCTGCTCGTCGCCCAGGAGCTGGCGCCCCAGGTGGACGAGATCACCCTCGAGGCGGCGCGCGGGCTGATCCGGCACAAGCAGTACGACCAGGCCGTGCGCCTGCTCACTCCCGTGGCCAACGATCCTCACGGCGGTGGCGCGGCGGAGGCGGCCAGCAAGTTCCTGGCCCAGATCGCGACGGCGCAGGCGCCTGACGGGGCCAAGGACAGCGCCAAGCCGTGACCGGCGAGCAACCGTCCGCGCGGTAATCCGATGCGGGCGGGAAGTGACAAACAGCGGCGGGCGCTATAACCCGCCGCCATGTCCTCCTCTACCGCCCTCGAAGCCGCGCGCCGGCGCACGTTCGCCATCATCAGTCACCCTGACGCCGGCAAGACGACCCTGACCGAGAACCTGCTGCTGGCCGGCGGCGCCATCCGGGCGGCCGGGGCGGTGCGCGCGCGCGGCGAGAACCGCCGCACGCGATCCGACTGGATGAAGATCGAGCGCGAGCGCGGCATCTCGGTCTCGGCGTCGGTGATGACGTTCGACCACGATGGCCTGATGTTCAACCTGCTCGATACGCCCGGGCACGAGGACTTCTCGGAAGACACCTACCGCACCCTGACCGCCGCCGACGCCGCCGTCATGGTGCTGGACGCGGCCAAGGGGATCGAGCCCCAGACCCTGAAGCTGTTCGAGGTCTGCCGCCTGCGCGACATCCCCATCGTCACCTTCATCAACAAGATGGACCGCGAGGCCCAGGACCCCTTCGCCCTGCTCGACGAGATCGCCAGCAAGCTGGCCCTCGACCCGGCGCCGCTCTACTGGCCGGCCGGATCCGGCGGGCGGTTCAAGGGCATGATGGATCTGCGCAATCAGACCCTGATCCCGTTCAGCAAGAACCGCGAGGAG
>JAZJXN010000139.1:0-5497 GCA_040390885.1 Pseudomonadota bacterium
GCCACGAGGACTTCTCGGAAGACACCTACCGCACCCTGACCGCCGCCGACGCCGCCATCATGGTGCTGGACGCCGCCAAGGGCATCGAGCCCCAGACCCTGAAGCTGTTCGAGGTCTGCCGCCTGCGCGACATCCCGATCATCACCTTCATCAACAAGATGGACCGCGAGGCGCAGGACCCGTTCGCGCTGCTGGACGAGATTTCCAGCAAGCTGCAGCTGGACGTGGCGCCGCTCTACTGGCCGGCCGGTTCGGGCGGGCGCTTCAAGGGCATGCTCGACCTGCGGACGCAGAAGTTCATTCCGTTCAACAAGAACCGCGACGAGGGCCACGGCGCGCCGATCGCCTTCAACTCCAATGCCATCTCGACCTTCCTTGATCCCGACGAGCAGGGTGAGCTCGAGGAGTCGTCGATGCTGGTCCAGGAGGCGTCCAAGCCTTTCGACCCGCAGGCCTTCCTCGAAGGCCACATGACGCCGGTGATCTACGGCTCGGCCCTGCGCCACTTCGGCGTCGACGAGCTCCTCGCCTCGATCGCCGCCTATGCCCCCGCGCCGAAGGCGCGTGCGGTCGAGAAGGCCGGCAAGGAAACCCACGTGGTCCCTGGCGATCCGGAGGTCACCGGCTTCGTGTTCAAGGTCCAGGCCAACATGGACCCCAACCACCGCGACCGGATCGCCTTTTTCAAGCTGACCAGCGGCAAGTTCACCCGCGGCATGAAGCTGAAGACCTTCTCGACCGGTGTGCGCGGCGAGACGCCGTCCAAGCAGATGAGCGTCAACGCCCCGATCATGTTCTTCGCCAGCGACCGCGAGCTGGCCGAGGAAGCCTACGCCGGCGACGTCATCGGCATCCCCAACCACGGCGTGCTGCGCGTCGGCGAGAGCCTGTCGGAGACCGGGACCCTGCGCTTCGCCGGTCTGCCGAACTTCGCGCCGGAAATCCTGCAGCGCGTGCGGGTCAAGGATCCGCTGAAGGCAAAGCACCTGAAGAAGGCGCTGGAAGGCCTGGCGGAGGAGGGCGTGACGCAGCTGTTCCGGCCCACGCTCGGGTCGGACTTCGTGGTCGGCGCCGTCGGCCAGCTGCAGTTCGAGGTCATGGCCGACCGCCTCGCCAACGAGTACCAGCTGGACGTGATCTTCGAGTCCTCGCCCTATTCGGAAGCGCGCTGGCTGGCCGGCAAGCCCGCGGACATCGAGGACTTCGGCGGCAAGCATCGCACCGCCATGGCGGAGGACATCGATTCCGCGCCGGTGTTCCTGGCCAAGTCGTCCTGGGAGACCAACTACGTCGGCGAGAAATTCCCGAACGTGTCGTTCCTGCGGACCAAGGAACGGGGATAGCGGCCACAAGCGGACCCCCTTTCGGGTGATGCCGGGGCAGGGCGGCTGGCGGAAATTGTCCGCCATGATCGCACCGGTTCTGCTTCTTCTCGCCGCTGTCGCCGGGCCGCCGCCCTATCCCGAAAGTCTTGCCTGCGCCGGCTACACCCACGCCGCCTCGCAGCTCTCTGACATCACCGGCGATCACGACGCGTCCGCCAAGGCGTTCGATGCGGCGATCTTCTGGGGCTTGGCGACAATGGACGCCGCGCGGCGCGACGGCCTCACGGCGAGGGCCGCGGAGGCCGATCAGGTCCGCGAGCGAGACCGTGTGAAACCCCTGTTGGCGGCGGGAGACGCAGCCGCCAGGGCGGGGCTGGAGGCGTGCGTCCAGCGGGCGCCGCCGCTCAAAGGTTAACGGCGGCGTGCGCGCAACACCTGTATCCATAAGGCTTCACGCGCGCAAAAACCTTGTGGGGATTAACCATGTTCCGACAATTAACCACTTGTTAAGCCTGACGGGCCGGGTTTTGCTCTCTCCCTGAAGACCGTCCCCGGTGTGTTCCGAGGCGGGACGGGTTTCACCGGGGAGCAGGCGCCGCATGTTCGAATTCGGCCGTGAGTTGCGCCGTCTGTTGGCTGGAGAGCCGCCGTCGGGCGTGTTCCAGGACGGACTGGCCGGTGGCGATCCGGCGCTGCTGGAACTGCTCGACCTGCGCCTGCTGACCAACGAGGCGCGCTCTGCCGACATCGCCGGCGGCCGCATCGGCTCGCGCGACCGTCCGGCCGGGCTGCTGCAGGCCGCGATCACCTGGCGCGAACTGGCGCGCCGCTCCGGCGACGCCACCGCCCTGCGCAAGGCCGCGTCCGCCGCCGAGGCCGCGACCCGCGCCTTCAAGGACATCCACCGTCAGGGCGGAGTCGCCAGGGCCCGCGCTGAACAGGGCCTTTGCGCGCTGCTGGGCGCGGACCTGTTCGGCGACGAGGGCCTGACCGCCGCCGCGGAGCGTGTGCTGACCGAGGCCGCGGCGTCCTCCGGCGTCGGCGCCGCCATGGCGTCGGCCGCTCTAGCCGGGATGCGCGGTCGCTCGGCCGCTGTCCACGGCGACGCTGAGGCCGTCTCCGCGGCCGCGGCCGCGTTCGAAGCCCCGCTCGCGGCGCTGTCCGCCTCGTCGCGCGCCAGCGGCGCGGCCCGGCTGGCGCTGTCCGAATATCGCACTGTCCGCGCCGATATGCTGGTGCTGGCCGGCGCCCGTCTGCGCGACCGCGACCTGGTCGAGCACGGCGTGCGCGAAGCCCATGCTGCGCTCGATGGCCTGGACGCGGCCTATGAGCCGCTCAGCTACGCCCGCGCCGCCGCCGCCTGCGGCGTCGCCCAGGCCGCTCTGGCGGAGGTTACCGGCGACGTCGAGCCCGCCGCTGACGGCGTCGATGCCCTGGCCGCCGCGGTCGAGCATGCCTCGCGCGACCACAGCCCGATGGACTGGGCGACGATCCAGACCCAGCTCGGCCACGCCCTGCTGACGCTTGGCGAGGCCACCGACAGTCCGCGCGCCTTCGAACAGGCGGTGACCTGTTTCGAACGCGCCGGCGCCGTGCTGAAGGATCAGTCGGCCCTCGCTCTGCGCGCGCGCGTCGCCGCGGGTAGGGCCCAGGCCCTGGGACGCCAGGCCGAACTCACTGGCGACATCGCCGTGCTCGACGTCGCCGTCGCCGCGCTGAAGACAGAACTCTGCGCCATGCGGCCGGCCGCCGATCCCGTGGCCTGGGCGGTGACGCAGCTGAACCTGGCCCGGCTCTACGAAGTTCGGGTGGAGATCACGGGGCGCGACGACCACGGCGCCCTGGCTTCGGCGGCGACCGCCCTGGCCGCCGCCTTCGACGTTTTCGCCGAACAGGGCATGCGGACGCTGACCGACCTGGCGCACCAGGGGCTGGAGCGGTTGCGGGTGAAGAGCGGCGTAGCCTAGGCCGCCTGCACGTCCCCGGTCGTCCGGCGCATGCGCCAGAAACGGATGGTGCGCAGGGCCGCGTCCTTGGGCAGGCTGCTGTAGAGATCGCCATAGGCCTTTGCGCGCGTCATGGCGTCGTCGTCACGGTTCAGGATCAGCACCGTGAACGTCAGGAACAGGCTGCGGTCGAAGTCCGCCGCCTTGCAGACGATGGCGAGGGCGTCGAGTTCCTTGCGCTCCAGGATCCGGCGGGCGGTGTGGAAGTCGACGTCCGCCAGCTCGGCCAGGGCGATCAGGAACTTGGTCGTCTCGCGGTTGCGCAGCATCGCCGCCAGCACGCGGGGGCCGATGTCGTTGCGAGCGATCAGGCCGCGCACGGCGCGCTCGGCTTCGGCGTAATCGGGCGGCAGGGCGCCGTCGCCGACGGCGACCCGCTTGCGGCCGGCGGCGAGGGCGGCCTCGAGCTCGATCGGATTGACCTCGGCGTTGCGCGACAGGATCTGGTCCCGCAGTCGCGCCTCGACCACGAAGTACATCTCGTTCAACAGGTCGATCGGCAGGCTGTCGCGGCTGACCACGGCTTCGTGCAGCTCGGGATTGGCGGCGGCGCGATCGATGGCGCGCTCGTGCGCCCGGCGGGACAGGGTCGCCCCTTCGTTGCGCAGCAGCTGGCCGAGCGTGTCGTCGTCCCCGCGCTCGACGATGGCGTCGGAGACCACGGCCGAGACGCGCGCGCGCTGCGAAATGGCGCGCAGGTGATCCTGTCCCTTTGTCCGGGCCAGCCGCACCAGCTCCTCGTCGCTCAGGGCGTTGGAGCCTTCCAGCACCGGTCGGGCGACGGCGATCTCGTCACCGGCCAGCATCCGCATCAGTCCGGAGGGGGCCTGTTCGCCCGAGGCCATGCGTTCTGCCAGTTCGGCGCGCACGGCGACTTCCATCTCACCGGCCAACTGGCCGAGGACGGCGTCGAACAACGCCATCTCCGACGCGCCGTGGGCGTCGCCGGCGAAGAACATGTCGGTGACCCCGCGCAGCAGTTCGCGACGGCGCTCGCTCGAGCTCTCGCCCGCGAGGCTGATCAGAGCATGCAGACGGGTGTCGACAGCGCTCAACGGTCACGCTCCGACGGACGGGGGGGCGAGGGGCGGGGGGCGACGCCGCCGTCGACCGAATCCTCGCGAGGCGTGGCCTCGGCGTTTTTCTTGCTCAGACCCTCGCCATAGGTCGGGTCGGTCAGGACGCGGGCGTCCTCGCGGGTGGCCCAGTAGCTTTGCGGGGGCGGGATGGACAGCGGATCGGGCTGACCGCCGAACTCGCGCAGCACCGAGTAGGCGCGACTGGCGGCAGGAGCCTGTCCGCTGGGCGTTGTCACGGCGGCGACCTGGCGGGGCTGCGGCTGCGCCTGGGCGGGCGCCTGGGGCGCAGCGGCGGCGAAGGACACGGGCGCTCCGGTCGGGCGGGGCGCGGGCGTGGCGACGGGCGCGGCGGCGGCCGCAACCTGCTCGCCGGCAGGTGAAGTCTTTGCCGGCTCGCGCGTGGGCGAGGACCGAGCCTCGCGCGTGGGCAGCGGCTGATCGCGCGGCTGGATCGCGGGCGCCCGCTCGGCGACCGGCGCGGCGTAGGCGGGCGCAGGCGCAGGCGCAGGCGCAGGCGCAGGAGTCGGGGTCGGCGCAGGAGCGGGTGTCGGGGCAGCGGAGGGCGCCGCGGCCGGAAGCCCATAGGCGACCTGCGGAGGCGTCTGCGCGGCCGGCGCATAGCTCGCCGCGTAGCCGGGCCTGCGGGTCACGACGGGCGTTCGGCTGTAGGCCGGGGCGGGCGCCGGGGCGCTGAACGGCGCCGGGGCCGGGCGGTCATAGGCGGCCTGCGGCCGGAACCTCGACGGGTCCGCGGGGGCGCGCGCGACGGCGGGCGGCGGCGCATAGGACGGCGCCGTCGCGGGGCGGTCGTAGAGGCTCTGGGGCAGCGGGGGCTGCGCCTCGCGCCGCGGGATCGGCGCGGCGGCGGGGGAGCGGGCCACGATCGGCGTCGGAGCGTAGGACGGCGCGACAGCGGCGGGGGCGGCGGGCGCAGCGACGCTGGCGGCAGGCGCCATCTTGCCGCTCCAGCCCAGCATCCGGCCGCTGTAGGGCGACGGCGCGGCGACGCTTTGGACCGCCTGGGTCTGACTGGACACACCGGCGACGGCGGCGGCGACAGCGACCGTGGCCTGCGCTGGCGGCGGGC